>CAYHQD010000013.1:0-19281 GCA_964358905.1 uncultured Candidatus Peribacteria bacterium | reverse complement strand
GTGACACACTTGAAAAAACACAAATACCTCTCGCAAAGGCCAATGTGAAAGAAGTACAAAAATTACTGGATGCCGTACAAAAAGATTTGTTAAAGGATGCTATACGATTTCGCGATGAAAATATTCACGACGTAAATTCAAAAGAAGAGTTCGTATCTCTTATCGCAAAAGATATCCCCGGATTCATCCGTGTGTACTGGTGCGGGGACGGCGCGCTCGAAGAGCGCGTACAAGAAGAAACCAAGGCGACTATAAGGATTATCGAAGAAGAAGCCCTGGCCAACGAAGTTCTAAAAGGCAAAACTTGTTTCTACTCCGGCAAACCCGCCACACAGAGAGTGGTATTTGCGAAGGCGTATTAAAAAGTCCAGGAGAGCGTAGCGCACTTCGCTGCGCGAAGTGCGCTTGCAGTTTTCTCTCAGTTCAGGCCAAATCAGATTACAAAAATAAACATAAAATTTCACACATAATATGCCGACGTATTCGGATATGGTCAGGGTATTCCTAAGCATAGCGGTGTCGCTAGGGCTTTTGACGTTGGTGCTCAGCGTAAGTCAGGATGCTTTAGCGGCGAATGTGAATGATGATCCCACCAACTTTCTCCCGAGCGCGTCTTTCACCGTAAAGACAAATTCGGGTATGGGACGAGAGGCCGAGGGCAATATCGGCACGAAGTTCTTTTTTGACGCACGCACTTCTTCCGATCCCGAAGATAGTCAGCTGAAATATCGTTGGGATCTTGACGGAGATACGAAATACGATACCGACTGGTTGCTCGAACCAACCATCACTCGCGTATATTGGGATACCGGCGTAAAAACAATTAAGTTGCTTGTGCGCGATGAGGCGGGAAATTTCGACCATGAAGTGCATGATATCAAAATCGTGAGAAATACCGAGCCCACCGCATATTTTACCGTAGAGCCGGAACGTGGTTCTCCCGCTCAGGAATTTAAATTTAATGCCAATGAATCTTTTGACGATCAGTACAAAGTGTCGCATCTGGAGTATCGCTGGGATTTCGATGGGGACAAAGTCTACGACACCGACTGGTCTCCGAATGAATTTATAGAGCACACCTACGGTTATGGGTACAGCGGAGTATATAAGGTAACGATGCAGACAAAAGATCCGGAAAATGCAAGGGCCCAGTTTAGCAGGGAAATTGAAATCCTGGAAAATACGGTACCGGTTGCGATCATAGACATCGAACCTAAGACGGGCACGTTTGAAACTATTTTTCGCTTCAATGGAGAAGACAGCTTCGATGATGAGACTGAGTTTCGTGATCTCAAATTCAGATGGGATACCGATTACAACGGGCCGAATGATATTATATATGACGGGAATTTTCAGAAGGGCAACTATAGAAAAAGTTTGCGCTACAATGACGACAGACAAAAAGTCGGCACGCAAAAGGTGAGAATGGAGGTGGAAGATGAAGATGGGAAAATGGGTACAGCTATCGCGTATGTGACACTGCACTGGGCGTCACCTTATCTGAAGCTTCTCAATGACGAACAAATTATCTTCACCAAATATGATCGTTTTTTTTCGCCTGACATTCCCGTGCCTCGCGGACAAGTGGTACAGATGATTTTGAAAAAACTGGACGTGAATATTTTTAATATAGAATACGAACCATTTTTTACGGATGTGGCGGCAAATAACAAATATGCGAAATACATTGTCGAAGCGAAACGGCTCGGGATTGTGAATGGATACGGCGACGGCACTTTTAAACCCGATGGATATATCAGTCGCGCGGAGACGCTCGCGATGTTACTACGCGCATTCGATATAAAAATTCTCCGCAACGGGTATCAATTTTATCCCGATGTGCCGCGCGACCAATGGTTTTTCTCATATGTGGATACCGGCACCGCCAACGGCCTGGTTAGCGGTTACGACAATAGCACCTTCGGTCCTCACGATTTCATTACCTTCGGCGAAATCGCCAAAATGCTGTTCCAAGCCGGAGAATTAAAAGAGTTAAATTAAATATATAAATGCTTTGAAAAAATAATCCTTACGACTATACTCATCCCTGTAGACCGTTACGTCATATGAAATACGATTTGTCACATACCGGTTCGTTTCTCGTCAGTTTCGGCGTGGTCTTTTTTGCTTCCGGTGTTTTCGCAATTAACCTTCCTGATGGAGATCCGCTTGAAGCCACCACGGTGGCTCCTCTCGTACATAGTATAGATATCGCAGGCGGCTCAGCCGATTCCACGGACGGAGACGGTGTTTCCATAGGCAATCAGGGCACTATTACCGTTGTCAGCGACTCTATCTCCATCAATAATTCCAATCCGGCGCGTGTATATACATTGGATTCAAACAAGGGAGGAATTAATATCAGTTCTGTGCAAGCGCCCGTCATCGGTCTCACAAGCATGCTCGGTTCGCTCATAGGGCGTATCGGCGTGGAGGGAATCGTACTCGGTTCACCTACGGGTGCCTCCGTCACTACAAAAGGATATATAGGACATACACGTAATATTGCACCAAGTTCACCCCCTTTTCCAACAGATTACCAAGCGCTCACCGATAACACCTTTGTCAAACCCTATGCCTTCTATACTACTCAACCTACCTACCTTGGCGGTCAGGCTACTTTCGATGGCACCATCTACTCCGCAAATCAAGTCAATTTCACTTCAGATGTGCTTGTAAGCGGTGATATGGCAGTGGAGGATGATGTTAATGTCGAAGCAATTAATCTTCAGAGCGCCTATCAATTGGACGTTAAATTCACTACCGCCATGACAACATTAGAAAGGAGAAGTGATGATGACGATGTGGTATTTGGTGCCCCTTTTAGCGCAGTTGCTACGTGTCCTGCAGATGCATATGTCGTTGGTTGCAGCGGTCTTGTAGGCGTAGATTATTCCACTAATGCAGTACAAGCATCTGATCTCGCTCCTTATCGTGGAGCCTCCATGAGTTCGTCAAATAGCAAAGGCGGCACCTGCACCGCATGGGCAAGAAATCAAGACGATTTTCCTGAGCACCAATTCACTCTAACCGCATACGCCTACTGTTTCCAACCTTAAACTTTCTATGAATTCTTCATCTCTCATGTACGGCCTGTTCGCGGGGACGGTCATCCTGTCCCTCGGTCTTAACGTATATGCTTCCGATCCTCTTATCATCGCGCCAATAGATAATGATACGATTGCAAATCTCGAAAGCATCCAACTGGGAGAACCGAGTCAGACGAACGGCGTTTTCAATGTCCTCTCCACCGGAGTGGTCACGGAGACGCATACTTCTTCGGGAGCGATGAGCCTCGACGCTTCACAAAATCTTTCTCCTCTTCCCTTCGGCATGGAAATCATTTCGCAAAAAGGAGGTATAAAAGGAACGGGGCCTTCGTACGGCATACGCGGTAAGGCGCCTTTGGCAAATGGTTTATTTGGACGTATTGGTGTAGAGGGAAGAGTTACGGCACGACAACCAAACAATCAAGTCGCCACCGTACGCGGTTTCGCAGGATATCTGGAATATCTGCCGACACTTGGCGCCAGTATAGAAAATAATATTCCGCTTGCAACTCTTACCGGCGCACAAAACGCCTTGCTGGATGACTTTGTACGTATTTCTAAGGGTGTTGCATGGGCATTTTACACTCCTGATAAATCGAAATTCGTGGGAAATGTAGGAATTTTTGGTAATATCGTTGCCGTCCCTCCAAGTTCGCCGCTCACTTTTACTCAACCTTCTACCGCTACCGTGCCCGCTCTTGAAGTATTGAATGGGAATGTGACCGTAGGCTCGCTCTATGTGGATGATTTTGATATGACGGATGATCTGGAAAATGAATTTTCAATGCAAGTCGGAGCAAAAGCTTTCAATCATTCTTCTACGACTGTGGATCAAGATTTCTCGAAAGACGTTTCCTGTCCGGCAGATAGCATTCGACTTGGATGTAGCGGAGGAATTGTAGACCCGGATGATGTCACCCTTTTCAGTCCTTTTATTGGCGTTATCCCCGTTGGTACGAACGGTTGCAGAGCTTTCGCACGCAAACCAGGGGGAAGCGGGGCTAATGATATTTTAAGAGCTTACGCATACTGCTGGAATCCTTAAACTAATTGTATGAAATCTCATTTTTCGTTTTTAGGGGTAGTGCTTGGAATCGCGACAGGCGTGGCTCTTTCGAATACGGTGTACGGCGTACCTCCCACTTCGTTGGACATCGCTTTTCCTCGTCTGATTGTGGGTACAAACGCACTCGACAACTATGGAGTCTCTTTCTTCAACAACCCGCTTGGCCAATTAAAAAACATACGTATCCAATTGGGCGATTTTACCATTCCAGGCGATATTCCTTTTGGAGTAACCGCCACTTCAAATCAGGGAGGCATGCATGTGGAAGGTGACAGCATCGGGATTCTTGGCACAAATACTATAAACAATGCGGGAAATTACGGGCACGTTGGAGTTGTGGGACAAGCTACAGGTTCTACGTCGCAAGGAATAGCGCGCGGTATACTGGGATATGTGGAGCCCACCAGTACTTCGGCTGTTCTAACATCTTATGCGACCCCCTACTTTGCTCCGGTTTCAAGCGGAAACCTTTTTGGTCTTTATGCCGGACTAGGTGAGTCACGTTTGGCTGATATCACGTTTGGCGACTCGATAACTTCTACGGATGGGACAGTGACAATTGATGATTCGGTAGATATAGCCGATACCCTTACCGTTGATGGCATGTTAACCGCAGGCAGTATAAATGTGGATCCCGCATTTTATAATGCCAATATGCTCTCCTTGGTTGATGCCAGTAGTCAGCTCACCGGCACGAATGTCATAAGGTCAACAATAGCAACTTGCCCATTAAATTCTGTACGCGTCTCTTGCGGAGGAAGAGTGACCGATACAAATACCGGGCCTGAATCCACCTATCGAGGAGTGCGACCAAGCGGTGAGAATGCATGTCAAGCGTCTGCCAACACTAACTATGGCGGCAAGGTTCATGCCGAGGCACTTTGCATGCGCTACGCAATGCCATAAATAATTTCCCTACTTCACATTCTCCAAAACATCCGCTTTCAGTTTTTCAACACATTGAGTTCGAAGTGACATAAATTCAATCGCCTCACATAACTCGGGATTACCTTCACTCTTTGCCTTTTTGTACAGTTCCAGATCATTCGCGCTTTTTTGTGCTTGTTCTTCTTCCGTTGGAGCCGGCAGTGCTTTCACCTCTTCCACCTCTTCGGATTTACGACATGCCCCAAAAGAGATCACGGTGAAAATGATAAGTGAAAGTAAAAAGGTATGTTTCATAATATGATATTTATAGTCCCAAACTTTTACGGATTTCATCGGCTTTGCCGCTATCTTCGTCGCGCTTACCCTTTTGCTCAAATTTATACTCGAGGTCTTTCCACTCCATCGCATGTTTCTCTTCAAGCTTCTGAAGATGTTCACCATGCTCCATGGAAAGTTCGCGGAATTTTCTCTGTTCTTCTTCGAGAATGGTCATCAATTGATCCACCTTGTATTGAGTCAATTTCGGCACGAACTGGATTATTTTCCATTTTTCATCGCGTGTGAGTGAAATAGATCCCGCGAGCAGGCGAAGAAAACGCGTCTCATCAAATTGCAGACTGTGCGGAGGAATTTTTATGCTGGTCGTGAAATTGTCCCATATTGAGCCAAACACATAACCGCTTCCCGCAGCTTGTGACTGATCGGCGGGCTGAGCAGGTTGAGAAGGGACGGGAATGCCCGCTCCTGTTTGTTGTGCAACTGGTTGTACCACTTGCGGTTGAGCTACCGGCTGAACAAAACCACTTTGATATGAAGTTGGCTGAGGCACATCTGTCGGAGTGACAGAGGATGCCGCACTAGAGTGCGTGCCTTGAGGATTTTGCGTATCATCCATGAAAGTGTATTTAAAAAATTATTTCTCCAACATGAATATTTTTATCTTTTCCTTCACATATATTTCTTCCGTCTCCTTGTCCTTCTTTATATAGCTCAGCGCACGCACTTCCGTGGTTTCATTTTCAAACACCACTTTCGTTCCATTGATCGCATACAGTTGAGCATTTAATTTCCATCCTCCCTCCTTTGCCTGCGCTATGTAAAAATCTCCAAAACGATCAAAGTCTCTTTCGCCGGGATACATAAACGTCAACGTATATTCATTTCCTCCACCATATTCTATAATTTCCGCTTCAGTAAATTTCGCAACGTCATAAAAACGCAACTCCGCTGGAAGAGTCGGAAACTCAGCAGTGGTATACCTCTTTATCTCACCCGAGTCGAGCAGTGCCTTACGGATAGGAGTCAACACCTCACTGTCCTCCGTGGTGACACCGGGCATGTTCGCCGGATTTACCGGTATGGAAACACTATTCCCCTGTTCAGATACAGGGTCGCGCGAAAGCACGCTGACTATCCCAACCGCAATCACTACGAACGCGATTACTCCCACCGCCCATTTTGAAGAAGAAGAATGATTCATACACTGCGCATTATACCCGCTCATTTTCGATTTCCAAGAGAAATTACCGCGAAGCATATTCCCCATGTTACTTTTTTCTGAACAGAGATTCTCCTTGCAACTCCAGCAAATTCGCCATTTCCTCGAAAATCACCGACAGACGCGTGTCCACAACGGACTGAGGCTCTTTCTTCTGTTTGAGAGAGGCCAGTTCATCGAGAATATTCGCATACGACTTTTCGGATTCGCTGCCTTGTATATTGATGGCATACTTCGTGAATTGTTCTATCATACAGATACTGATCTCATCAGCGATGGCCTGAGACATATTCGGCGTACGTTTCAACTTAAGTGCGTCCTCCAACAATCCTTCCAACTTCCCATTCAAAACACCCGTGGCTCGAATGTACTGGAATACTTCGTAAAACGACACACCTATATAGTAAGTTAGCCACTTCGAGCCCCTTCCCCATACGCAGATGCTCCGCGGCGATATACAGTATCGAGAGAGATCGTTTGAAAAATTTCTCCGCGACCTCGGTTTGTCCCGTGAGCATAGAATCATTTACGTCATATTGCATGGATCCGGTCAAGATCTTCCAGAGAATACTGGTAATTGCAATTATGCCGAGGATTGTAGCCACCAGATTCACCTCAAGTGAATCTTTCCCCCATATCAAAAAAGAGGAAGGCAAGAGTGGTACCACAAATGAAAACATCGCCAGCAAACCCAAAATCACCAAGGAGGCGACGAAACTCTTGAACATACCCCTGGTCAAAATAAGTCCGAAGTTTTGAAATTTTCGTTTAACATTGGCAAGCGAGATGGCAAACCATGCCGTCCCCGTCACCATAGTTATAGGAATCAATACGGAGATCAATACATTGGTATCGAGAAACACGACTGCAGGGAGCATCAAAACACCAATAAAAAAAGCATAGCACAGTGCTGGCGCATATTTTTCGTCAATTGCTTCCTGCGCGGTCATACGTTCCACTGAGGATAAATCAATCTTAAAAAAATCCTTGAGAATGACCGATTTAATTGTGGAAGAGAGCCAGTTCATACACCCGCAGTATAGCGATGCAACCGTAGCGGCACAAGGGAGATGAAGTCATATGTCCTTGTCAGTTTACAGTGAGCATAGTAGACTTCGCGCGTTAGTTTGGGGGATTAGCTCAGCTGGCTAGAGCGCAACATTGACATTGTTGAGGTCGGTGGTTCGAGTCCACTATCTCCCACCATCTAAATGGCATTTACTTGAGCCAGTTCTTAGTATATGATTCTAGTATCACGACGGAAAAGGTTCCGAAAGGTTAACTGCCTAAGGAGCCTTTTTCATTTGTATTTTTCTTCTTAAATCCGGATCGTCGAGTGCGGCAAAGTTTGGTGCACCAATTTTCTTGTATAGAGATGAAGCTCTTTGTCTATCCGGAAAAAGTCAACCGGACGCAGAATGGGTGCTTTTACTTTTTTTTCAAATGATATATCGCCTTGTCAAATATGCCACGAGCATTATCGTAGGTAATCTTGTTGCGGGCTTTTTCAAGCGGTAGCCAGGTGAAATCCTGGTGCTCTTCGGAGATGGTCAGCACGGAGTCATAGGGTACTTCGTACAAGAAAAATACGACCGTTTTGTGTATCCAACCCTTGTTCTTCAAATAATGTCCGTAAAATTCGTAGATCAACGCCTCACGAAAACCTTCTACAAATCTGCCTTCCTTGATACCCGTTTCTTCCAAAAGCTCCCTCAGTGCAGTCGTCTTTTCATCTTCTCCCTCTTCGGTGTGTCCTTTCGGGAAATCCCAATGTCGCTCGGGATATTTGAGCAGGAGAAATTCATACGCATCGAGCACTTTTACATGGGGCGGTTTACGAAGCACAATTACCCCGCAGGATTTTTCGTATGTGGCATTTCGATGGCGGGCAACTGGAGGCATTTTAATATTTTTTTAACTTTCAATGCTAGGGTATGGCAGAATCTTTTTTTTGTCGAGCCGAAAATGCGTAACATTTTTTTAAAAACCAGAACGACGTTTGAATATTTCTTGGACTTATTTTTCCCTCGATTTTGTCTCGGTTGCGGGAGAGAGGGTACATTTGTATGCCCTGCATGTCAGGCACAACTCGCTTGCGCCTCCCCACTTCTGACTCTCTATCCTCCCCCTCTCGAAACAGTCTACATCGCCTTCAACTATACCGATAAAAAAATCATCGCCGCGCTTATCAAGAGAATCAAATATCGTTTCACTTCGTCACTCATTCCTGTCCTTGCAGAAGCCACAGTGGAACATGTTTTTTCTGAAATTCCTTGGGATCAGATTGAATACTTGGTTCCTGTTCCTTCAAGTAATGTGCGAAAAAAAGAACGAGGATTCAATCACATTGAGATCTTTTCAAATCAGCTTTCCGCTCTTTTGCAGATACAAGGATACAAAATTCCCACCCTTACATTATTGCGAAAAATACGTCACACTGCGCCGCAGGCAACTCTCACGCGAAAAGAACGTCTGACCAATCTCAAGGATGCATTTGCCATTAATCAATTAATGCAAATGGGGAAAATGCCTCGCACTGCGTGCGTTGTGGATGATGTCTATACAACGGGAACAACTTTGTGTGAATGCGCGCGGGTTCTCAAAGAGAACGGAGTGGAACGCGTATTCGGTTTGGTAATTGCAAAAAAATATCACTCCTAGCGGGAACGGTACATGTTGTGATATAACACACTCTGCAGAGACAAAAACTACTTTCTCCCACCATATGAAAGTTGCCATAGTTGCAGATTTCCTCACCAAACTCGGAGGAGCCGAGCGTGTGGTCGACACCCTGCTTGAGATGTTTCCAGACGCGGATATTTTTACGCTTCTCTATGACGAGCAAAACGTGGGACGCATTTTTCCTCGAAGTAAAATCAAAGAATCATCGCTTGATCGTTGGCCGGCTTTTTTGAGAATGCGCTATAAATATTTCTTCCCGATGATGCCGTCATTGGTCGAGCGGCTCGATCTGACAGGCTACGATCTCGTCATAAGTTCCAGCTCGGCGTACGCACACGGCGTCATCACCGATCTCGATACCAAGCATATCGTCTATTGTCATTCACCCATGCGCTATGCGTGGGATTATACACATCACTATTTGCAGGAACAGGATCTCAATTTCATCACACGAGCGATCGCGGGATATTTCTTGAAAAAAATACGAGAATGGGATTTTGTGGCCGCACAGCGAGCAGATCTTTTTATCGCAAATTCAAAACATGTCCAGCGGCGCATCGAAAAATATTATCGCAGAGAAAGCGAAGTCGTGTACCCACCGGTGGATATCGAGCGTTTTTCCGTGCACAAAACGCATGAAGATTACTTCCTGATTATCTCGACGTTAACTCCGTACAAAAAAATCGATCTTGCCGTTCGACTTTTCAATAAGATAAGACGAAAACTCGTGATAATAGGAGACGGCTCCGCACGCGCATCATTAGAGGCTATCGCAGGTGACACCATCGATTTTCTTGGGACTCGAACCGATCAAGAGACCGTTGAATATATGCAAAATTGTCGCGCATTTATATTCCCGGGGGAAGAGGATTTTGGGATAGCTCCCGTAGAGGCAATGGCATGCGGTAAACCCGTCCTCGCCTTCAAACGCGGCGGCCTGCTTGAATCGATGATAGAAGGAAAAACCGGAGAATTTTTCACCGAGCAAACCGTTGAATCCATGGAGGACGCCCTCGGCCGCCTTCTCCTCAACGAGAAATTTTACAAACCCGGCGAAATCCGCGCACAAACGGAAGAATTTTCAAAAGAGAAATTCATGCACCACATGAAGCGCATCATCGCCCGCATCACGAAATAGACTCACACTACACGCGCGCTCTCTATCCTCGCCACCGCATCGGTAATCTGCTGAACCGTTTCGAGCGCTTCGACTCCGAGCCAGCTCCTCGTACTCGCTTCTTCGTTTATACGACGTAAAAAATCGGCAAAAGTCAGCGGCTCTTTCAAACCGTTTTTCGCGCTCCGGAGTAACGCCGCATTATCCACTACCCCATCGCGTTGAGAAACTCGGTATATCGCCGTAGCCAAACGCACATCACCACTATTTTGCATAAGATATGCTTTCAGTACACTCATCATCATCGCCCTCAACACAGTATTTTGGTTTATTGTATGGCGTTTCTCTTGAATCGCTTGATTCGTAGATGCGCATTCAAATTGCGCGCGCGCCAAACGCACCGCCTCTTCCTCCGCACTTTTGAAACACTCAAGAAACGCGGTTATGTGTCCCTCATTCAGCAAGGTGTTGTACTCCTCCAACTCCAGATATTTTTTCACCGCAGTGTTCAACCGCATCAGGTCATTTGTCGGAAGCAATTCACCGATCGTACTTCTTAACGCCATCTCATCAAAATAACTTCTGCATTCCGCCAGAAGCCCTAAAGCCCTTTGCACCACCGGCGATCGCGTCACAAGCGCCTTCAATACTCCCGCATGCATGGCCACAGTCGGAGAAGCGGGTATTGCGGAAGCTACTTCATAGTGTCCAAGAGCCGCCGCATCAGCCTCGGATAATGTCGCAAACGCCCCCGTAACTTCATCCGCCGTCGAACCCACCCCCGCCTCCTCCACCGGAATAATCTCTTTCGTCGTCAAACCGCCGATTGCACCACGCACCTGCTCCGCCGCCTCACCCACACCCACTTCGCTGTCAATCGTCCAATCCTCAGTCCCGGCCCCAACCTCTTCCTCTCCTTCCTCATGATCTATAGTCCAATCAGCCGTCATTTCACCACCAACAGTAGGCATCGCCCGCGTAGTAGGAACAATCCCTGCAGTTTTTTTTCTCTGTATCATATAGCCTCTTCATTAAAACGAGTAGGTATCATATCATCAGGATATTTTTTATCAAGTCTTCACAAACCAATTTTTACAAGGTATAAGAGTATTCCAATGTCACTCTACCTTACCTACAGACCGGATACGTTTGAACACCTTGTGGGACAAGACCACATCGTTCAGACATTGAAAAATGCATTGAAAGAAAAGCGTATCGCGCATGCGTATCTTTTTTGCGGGCCGCGCGGCACGGGGAAGACGTCAGCCGCTCGTCTGCTTGCAAAAGCCATCAACTGCACCTCACCCGATAGCAATGGCGGTCCCTGCAATACTTGCGATATTTGCAATGCCATGAGCGCAAACCGTCTTACCGATGTCATAGAAATCGACGCCGCATCCAATCGCGGTATTGATGAAATTCGCGACTTAAAAGAGAAAATCAAATTCACGCCAAATGTCGCAAAATTCAAAGTGTATATCATAGACGAAGTGCATATGCTTTCGAAGGAAGCATTTAATGCGCTTCTGAAAACCCTTGAAGAACCACCTCCTCACGCCTACTTCATCCTCGCCACTACGGAAAGCTACAAAGTACCGGAAACCATCATCTCACGTTGCCAGCGGTTTGATTTCCATAGAGTCGGCATCGCCACCCTCACCTCACGACTTCACTTCATCGCAGAAAAGGAGCACATCGAATGTGAAGAAAAAGCGCTCGAGTGCATAGCTTTGCGTGCAAACGGCGGATTGCGCGATGCCATTGGGCTTTTTGAACAGGCGATTGAAAATGGCAAACTCACCTTCGAAAAAGTAGTTCATATTCTCGGACTGAGCGAAGTGGAATCGGTCGAAGAACTGCTCGATGCACTCGTGAAAAATGATGTGAAAACCGGCTTGTCGCTCATTCATCGCATTCATGCGCAAGGATTTGATATGGTGGAATTGACACGTGACCTCCTCAACCGCGCACGTGAATATATGCTCCGCGCCGTGGAGGAAAATAAGACCGCAACCATCAATACGTTTTTGCATATCATTGAAGTCATTCAGGAAACCCAGGAACATATACGCCTCAGCGCCCTCCCGCAACTCCCGCTTGAAATCGCTACTATTAAACTCTGCCACGCGGATCCCGCTTTGGCGGGAACAGCGGTTTTCCCCTCCCCTACTTCGAAGCGTAGCGTACTGCGAAGCGAAGCGGAGCAGCGCACCCCATCCCCCTCTCAAGCCGCAATAACCGACTTATCTTCTAGCGAAGCTATCCTCTCCCTCCTCCGCAACGACTGGTTCGTCATTATCAGCGATATCAGAAATCCCGCCGTACGTACGTCATTCCGCGATTCACATGTGGCACAGATAGAAGGCACACGCCTTGTACTCAATTTCTCCACGCAATTTCACCTCGATAATACTTCTCAGGCGGAGGCGAAATTTGAACTTGAATCATTGATAGAAAAAAAATGCGGACATCGGTTTAAAATTTTCTGCGAACTGCGAAAAGCCGATTTGGAACCTACGGTAGAAGCGCACAGCGCATATGAGCGAGATCATCAACCACTCAGCGATGCTCCCGCACCCGTCGGTACTTCCACCAATGTCGAAGACAATACAGAAGCGGTAAGGGATATGTTTCGTGACTAAGGAGCGCTGTTGATCATCTCCAGAAATTCCTGCTCGGTAAGGAGCTTTGTTCCTGCCTCTTTTGCTTTTTCCAATTTTGAACCTGGCTCTTCCCCATGTAACAAATAATCGGTAGTGGCGCTCAGCGCACTTTGCACTTTTCCTCCGTATTGCTTTACTTTTTCTTTGGCTTGATCACGGGTCATTGTCGAGAGCGAGCCTGTGATGACGACATGCGCCCCTTTGAATACATCCGCCTTGAGCGTCTCCTTCAAGGGCAAGACACATATACCCGCGTGTGTCAGTTCATCGAGAATCCGTTTCGCATGAGCCGAGGTAAACCAATCATACACGGTATGCGCGACCTTCTCACCCATGCCATCGAGATTTTCCAGTTCTTCGTAAGGAAATGCGTGAAAAAGTTCAGCGATCACCACGGGCTCCATGTATTCCACACGCGAAGCGGAGCCGAGAGACTCTCTGTCCCCCGAAACTGTATCAAATAACGAGATTTGATCACGTATTTTTAATTCGGTCTTTGCCATTTCCGCTTCCATAAGATGCATTCCTTGATCAAAAAATTTGCTCATCAAAAACCGTGCCAAATCCACTGCGGTCTGTTCGCCCACATAACGTATTCCGAGGGCAAATAAGAAACGGTTCAGAGGTATGCACTTTCGCTGCGCGATAGAGTCGATCAAATTTTCCGAGCGCTTATCCTTAAAAAAATCGAGCGTCATCAGGTCATCTTTTGTCAGCTTAAAAATGTCCGCAATCTCCGAAACCAACCCTGTCTCGATCAGTTGTTCCATCACCTTGTCGCCCAACCCTTCTATATCAAATCCATCCTTCGACACGGCATGCAACAACCCTTCGTAACGCACCGCGTTACAGACCTTATTCGGACAACGCGTAATCGCCTCCCCCTCGGGCTTCACGACGGGTGTATCGCATACGGGACACGTTTTCGGGAATTGAAACGGATGCGTTGTTTCGGGACGCATGTTTTTTATCACCTCCACCACTTCGGGAATCACATCCCCCGCTTTTTGCAAAATCACCGTGTCACCCACACGCACATCCTTTCGGATAATTTCATCCTCGTTGTGCAACGTTGCGCGAGCGACAGTAGAGCCCGCCACCAATGTAGGTGTGAGCAACGCAACCGGAGTCAGCGCACCCGTACGTCCCACTTGTATAATAATATCTTTTACTTGTGCTGTCGCCTGAAGCGCGGGAAATTTATACGCCATCGCATACCTCGGCGCCTTGCCCGTAAAGCCCAATATTTTTTGCGATTCCATCGAATTTACCTTCACGACAATACCGTCAATTTCATACGGCAGATGATCTCGCTTTTTGTGCCACTCTTCGCAAAACGCAATGACCTCTTTTATATCTTTCAGAACCGTACGATGCTTTTCCGTTTTCAATCCCAAGTGGCTCAGCATATCGAGAACACCTTCCTGTGTATCTCTCATGCTCTTCTGCGACTGCATCACTTTTTCTTTTTCGCCTCCCACCAAAAAATCAAGCGAATAAAAAAACATATCAAGTTCTCTCCTGGCCGCAATTTTCGGATCCAATTGTCGCACCGATCCCGCCGCCGCATTGCGCGGATTCGCAAATTCCCCACTGAATTTTTCAAAACTATTCAAAGGCATAAAAACCTCCCCTCCCACTTCCACCGTGACTTCTTCATTCAACTTCAGCGGTATACTTTCGATCGTACGCACTGTATGCGTGATATCCTCTCCCATCGCACCGTCCCCACGCGTCAGCGCCTTCACAAGTAGGCCTTTTTCATACCAGAGCGTCACATTGAGACCGTCAATTTTCAATTCACAAACGTATTCCACGCTTTCCGCGTCCCCCATACGGAGTTGTTTTTTGACCCGTTCATCCCATTCCTCGAGGTCAGTCGCATTGAACGCATCGAAAAGACTCCACTTTTTCGTACGGTGCGTCACTTTTTCAAATTTTTCACTGAGCACAGAGCCTACACGTTGAGTCGGTGAATCAGGAGTCACAAGATCGGGATACGTTTTTTCCAATTCTAGTAATTCTCGCTTCAGTGAGTCCCTCACCGCTTCCGAAACCGTGGATTTGTTCAACACAAAATAATCGTAATTGAGCTTACGAATTTGCTCTTTCAGAGCATTTATACGCTCTTTCGCTTCATCTTTGGTCATTGATTTAAAAACCTTCTACACATCCGTCAGAATAACACCCTTGGCAATCACACACCAGTATTTTCAAAAATAAGTCCTTGCATGGATTTATATAAAAATATATAATATAAACTGGAAATACCCATAAATGGGTACTACCGGTTCAAAGTTTGCATGAAAAATAATATGAAAAGAGATTATCTTATGACGTTAATAAGGTCTAAAAGCACTATCTTTACCACAAAAGATATTGCATTGCTTTGGGATGTAGCAAATGTCAACTTTGTAAGAAAAAAACTGTATCGCTATGTAAAGGCGAGTAAATTGTATTCGGTCAGAAGGGGTATATACGCCAAGGATAAAACATATGAAAAATACGAGTTGGCAACAAAAATTTTCACTCCCGCTTATATCAGTTTTGAGACGGTTTTAGCAAGCAATGGGGTCGTATTTCAATTCCACAGCCAAATCTTCGTGGCTTCTTACCTCACCCGTGAATTGACGGTTGATGGCCAAACTTACACGCTCAGGAAAATAAAAAATACCACACTCACTAACCAAACGGGCATAGAAGTCAAAAACAATTATTTTATTGCGTCTCCCGAACGCGCGCTGCTGGATGTTTTGTATCTTAATAAGGAATATCACTTTGATAATTTATCGAGTATAAATTGGGATAAGGTTAATGATATACTTCCTATTTACGGAGGCAATAAGCGCATGGCGGCTAAAATCAAAAAATACCGCAAGGCAACTGAAAAAGGACTTAATTAAATGACATGTTACACATCGAAACACATAAAGGTTTCCTCATAAGAATTTTAAAGGATATTTACACCGATACCACCCTCGGTCCCCTACTTGGATTTAAAGGGGGCACTGCGGCTTTGTTGTTTTATGGGCTAAGCCGGTTTTCCGTTGATTTGGACTTTGATTTGCTGGATGCCACACGCGAGAGTTACGTTTTTGAAAGAGTCGGCGAAATAATATCCGGATACGGAAAGATCATGGACCAAAGGAAAAAACGCTTTACACTCTTTTTCGAGCTCTCGTACGCCGATGCCGACCACAATATCAAGGTTGAAATAAATCGCCGTAATTTCGGATCGAGGTATGAAGTCATGAATTATTTTGGCATCTCCATGAAGGTGATGGTAAAGGAAGATATGTTAGCGAATAAATTGGCTGCCTTATACGAACGTGCCGAGAGAGCAAATCGTGATATTTTTGATGTTTGGTTTTTCCTCCAAAACAATTGGCCGATCAACAAGGAATTGGTCGAAAAAAGAACGGGACTTAGCTTTAAAGAGTGCGTTGCCAAGTGTATCGGAAAATTGGAAAAGATTCCCGATCGGACCATTTTATCCGGTATGGGAGAACTCTTGGATGCCACACAGAAAAATTGGGTAAAAACAAAGCTCAAGACCGAAGTCCTCTTTTTACTTAAAGTGGCACAGAGTTCGTGAAACACAGGCGAAATATCATCTACTCACATCTTAGTTTGCATGCTTTCTCCCGACCTTCGCAAGTTGGGGAAAAAAAAGTATTATGTTCGCCTAGGCAAGCAAGAAAATCCTCTCTACAGGCTTTTAAGCATCGATTACGCGCTTGACCTGCCTCATGACGCTCGTTAAATTCCTCCAGCCGTCTTTCCTCTTCACTTTGTTCTTTCGCTTTTAAATATAACAAACGTTGAGAAGCATTTACTGCAACCGCACTGTCTGGATATGTATCAACCAAAGACTTGTAGATCTTTTTCGCTTCACCAACCCTTCCCTCAGATTCTAGGCTAGCCGCATAATTATAAATCGCATTGGGAGTTGTGTGCTTGCTTAATCCGTAGACTGCGGTATTTTCATTTAAATTTCCCTTAACCCACTCACCGGTTCTTGTAATTCCATTCGTTTGGAATTCTGTACCTTGACCATGAAATTTGTCATCTTTCCATCCTCCAACATATTTTCTTCCATCCGGCCAAGTATTCGTCCCTTGACTCCGCCTATCATCCCTCCATTCTCCAACGTACTTTTCGCCACTAGGAAAAGTGAATATTCCTTGTCCATGAAATTTATCGTCCTTCCACATACCAACATATTTACTGCCATCCAGCCAGGTCAATGTCCCTTGACCATCTCTCATTCCACTACCCGTCCACCCACCAATATATTTTCCCCCGTCTGGCAATGTTAATTGGCCATTCATCTTATGGTCATTCCACTCTCCAACGTATTTTCTTCCATTCGACCAAGTATAGGTACCCTTGCCATGGAGGTTACCATCTTTAAACTCTCCAACGTATTTTTGCCCATCATTGAATGCACTCCCAGCCTCCCAGGTTACTACCCCAAGACCGTTCTTCTTATCATCTTTAAATTCTCCGACATACTTGCTTCTGAAGAAGAAGCCGAAGCCGTAATCAAGCTTAGTACCTTGACCATTCATCTTATCGTCCTTCCATTCTCCGACATATTTCGCACCATTCGGCCAAGTCTGCGTACCTAGGCCATGTCTTTGGCTATCTTCAAATTCTCCAACATATTTTATACCATCCGGCCAAGTATATGTTCCATTGCCATAGAATTTTCCATCCTTAAATTCTCCTTCATAGGTTCTTTTTTCATCTTTATCGACTGACTTACCTAGTCCATCTACTAAACCGTCACTACAATCGCCGACTTGCAATACCCATTCGATACTTGTTCTCGTAACACAACTGGATGAGATCTCACCATTCTCCCAATGGCCGATGAGAGTACTACCATCGGGGTAGGTCATGGTGCCTTGGCCATTTCTCTTATCAGCCTTGAACTCCCCAACGTACTCTCTACCATCAGGGAAAGTATACGTACCTTGGCCATTCCACTCACCATCTTTCCACTCCCCAACATATTTTTCTCCACTCAGCCAAGTAAGTGTCCCTTGGCCATTCCACTCACCATCTTTCCACTCTCCAACGTATTTTTCTCCACTCGGCCAGGTATATATACCTTCGCCGTCCAATTTACCATCTTTAAACTCCCCCTTGTATGTATCACCATCTTTACTTACTGCTTTGCCAACACCATCGACCAAACCATCGCTACAATCCCCTTCAACCAAAGTCCACTGCTCAGTTACATCATCAACACAACCCGACGAGATTTTGCCATTCTCCCACGGACCCACAAGTATACTGCCGTCAGAATAAGTGAGAGTCCCTTGTCCAAATCTATCACCATCTTTGAATCCGCCAACGTATTGATTGCCACCTCGCTCAATATATGTACCTTGGCCATGCAGCTTACCGTCTTTAAACCCACCTTCATAAAAAGCTCCATTAGTGTTTACCGCCTGCCCCACTCCATTCGCAACACCACCTTTACAATCCCCTCCGCTTAAAAGCCATTCACCTGAGTTGGACTGGACACAATTAGGAATCACCTTGAATGTGCTTCCAGCACTAATAAATACACCTCGACCACGCTTTTCACCATTTTTCCACCTTCCCATGTATTTACTCCCTTTTGGCCAAGTAAACTCTCCTTTCCCATTAAACATTCCAGCTTTAAACCCTCCTTCATAACCATACCTATCCCTGGTTACTGCCTTTCCCCTTCCACTCGCCAAACCATCTTTACATTTTCCTTCAACCAAAGTCCATCTATCACCATCAGGGTTAGACGGCGCTTTCACAGTACAATCAGATAAATCTGTTGCGTCCTCAGCTGAAGCAAAATTTGGATGCGCCGTAATCCCAAGTGCTACAGCCGCAAAAACACCGGTTACCAACCAATGACGAGTATTGGAAACCAACCTTGTTGCGCCTTGAACGGCCAGTAAGTCCCCCCTCATTTCATTTATCGGTTCAGGAGCGCGCTTATTACTCACCTGTTCTTGAGTCCGAATATTGGAATTTTTCATAGTCATCTTCTTTTAAAGAAGGCAGGATTTTATCACTGACGCAGGGTGCAGTCAATCTTGAATAATGCGGAGAAAATTCTAGAATAAATCCGACCACTTTGGATAAGATGTTGGTAGCAATACTAACACATAACCAAAGCGGCCATGAAATATCTTAAACTATAAAGAAAGGAAGTGTATAGAAAAAATGGCTAAAGAAGGCCTGAAGATTCGTGAAATGGCCAGGATATTGCAAAGGTCGCATTCCACCATTAGTGAAGAAATAGGCAGGAATAAGCGACAATATGA
>CAYHQD010000012.1:6558-19630 GCA_964358905.1 uncultured Candidatus Peribacteria bacterium | reverse complement strand
TTTTGCATTGATCGCGACTTTTTTAAATCCGAGGTCGTTAAACATGAGACTTGCCGCCACTTTACCCTGGAATGAATCCGAAGGAGGAGTGCGGAAGATGAAGTCTCCCGCTTCTGCGATATCGGCTCTGGTTGCCGAAGGACTCATGATAAGAATTTGATTTTGCTCTGCGAGCGGCGCGACTGCAGCGAGCGCCGCGGAGCATACCGGGCCTGCAAAAATTTTCACACCTTCCGCTTTGAGTTTATTGAAGGCGTTTACCGCGCTTTTTGGATCACACTGATCGTCTTCCACTACCACTTCAAAAATCCAATCCTCCGTTGTCTCATCCGCCGCTCCCATTTTAATGCCATTTGAAATACCTTCACCCAGCCACGCAATATCACCGCTCATGGGTCCCATGGAAGCGATTTTTACGACCTTCGGTCCTGTGTCTTCGACAGCGTTTTCATCGGAAGTATCGCCGGAACATGCGGAAAGTCCAAAGATGAGAAACAGAGACAAGAGCACCGGTGCCACTTTTTTCATATTGATATGGAGAAAAATTATATACTTTTTACGTGTGTAACGTATCACATGTGCGGATTCTTTGCAACACACATGGAGCTGGGGTTTTTGCAACAGTTTCACACACATTTGATTTTAATTATAAGTTTTTTGTGGTATGATGCGGTGTGGTACAAATGATTTCTCAATTAACCAGATGGAGTTTGCTAAACATTTCCGCAAATATTCTCATATTTTTCTTTTAAGCATAGTGCTGAGCATTGCTTTGTTCCCTATAATCAGCTTTGCTTCTCAGGTAATTGTGATTATTCAAGGTACGCGTGACGCGACGATTGGTACGGATTATGTTGATTTTGGCACATGGTCTACCAGTTCTTCGGATCAAACGATGACGGATGTACATCTTGGTGCCGATGGAATTATCGTTGATGATCTTGATTCTTCCGCCGTTTCCTGGTCGGTGAGCATTTCTGCCGAGAATTTTACTTCCGCCAGTGGGTTAATTCCTTATACAAATCTGAAAGTAAAAGCGGATGACGATGGAGTTATAGATGTGATTGGAGGAACTTCAAATGCCGATGGGATTACCACATTTAACACATTTCAAGCTTTCTCTGGCGGTGGATCTGTGAGTAATCCGATAGCCCTTATTGTAGCCGACAACAGGACTCGCTCCGCTGTATATCAGACATTCCCTGAATTTCAGTTGGGAGTGCCAGCTTTTACCGACGAAGGTGTGTATAACAGTATGTTCACCTTCACTTTTTTAGTTGATTAAGTTTCTTTTCAATTTTATGAAGGATGAATTTTTCATGAGATTACGTGCCATGAGTTCCAATACAGTCACACTTGCCGTTGGAATAGTTTTGTTTATTATAGTCATAAGGATGTATGTCTATATGCCATTTAAAATTCAAGGCCCTTCAATGTGTCCGTTGTTAAATCTGTATGGTGATGATTGTGTCCCGTACGACGATCCTAGGCGTGAATTAACCTTGATAAACCGTTATATATATAGCTTCCATGCGCCGCAAAGGGGTGATGTAATCGTATTTCGCTTGAGTGATGGTACACGCTATGTGAAAAGAATCATTGGGTTGCCGAAAGAAACCGTAAGGATTGGGGATGACGGCATGGTATATGTTGTGCAGGCTGGAGAGACTTTGGAAATACAATTGGACGAAAAAGGTTATCTTTTGGAGGAAAACTATGGTCATACATACCCGATTCGTCAGAATAAAGCTGTCTTCGAAGTTCCCTCGCATTCTTATTTTGTACTTGGTGACAATCGTCTTGATAGTGCGGATTCCAGACATTGTTTCATTCCGGTAAAACATGGGTGTATGATTTCGAAGGATACACCGTATGTGGAAAGAGATAATATATACGGACGTGTGGATTATGTATTATGGCCATTTACTCAGGCAAGGCGAATTATGCCAGGCAATTACCAGTCCACTATGAAGCGATAAGGGCTTGTAGATATTCAAAAGTGAATTTCTTCCCATTTTTCACCTGTTCAACAATGCCGTCTAAAGTTTCGGCTATTTCAGTTTTGTTTGATAGTTTAGCGATTTCTTCCAGGGTTAAGAGTCCAGGGATGTCATTCGGATTTTGCGCCAAAACATATGTGATGTGGTAAAGCGCTAAGTCCGGTTGATTGAATTGCATATAAATTTTCGCTATATTCAGATGAGAAAGTGAATAATATGGATCCAATTTAAGAGATTCATTGAAGGCTTGTAAAGCCTCGCTATATTTTTCTCTATCCATGTATGATATGCCGAGTTGATTGTAGGTGATGGCGAATTGATTGTATGAAAGTTCGTTTTGGAAAAACGAAACAGGATTTGTCCACTGATAATTTCTTAGAATCGAGCGTGTACTAAGTGTCAATACTACGGCAAGTACAATTGCAAATAATAGTTGACGTTTACCCGGATAATTCAAACGGGTTTTTTCAAACAAGTAGCCTACATACGTTGTAAAGCCGAGCAAGGGCAGGTAAAGCCAATGTTCGAAATACACACTATTCATAGGAATAAAAATGCCGGAAACCGGTATGAGTCCGATAAAGAACCAGAGGAAGCAAAATGCAAATATCCTTTTTCTTCTTAAGGAGATCAGAGTAGAAATCAACCCGCCGATAATTACCGTTAGACCAAAAAAACTCGCCAAAGTGAGGGTCTCGAATATTGCAGATTCTTTTAAAAGGTATAGATTTTTCGGAAAAAAGACGATTACTGCATATTTCCATAAGGTGGAGATAAACGTAGTTGCGCGCAAGGACACGCTGTTTGCATATGCGGAATCTTCCTTCATGAGCCCGAGAGTATCTGAAAAATTGAAGATGGTGAATTTAAGGATGAGATATATACTAGTGAGTAAGAAGAGAATGCTGATGAGTGAAATCGCTCTTTTTTTCACTTTACCATCCCATGTTTTCCAATTGAATAACATGAGGAGTGCACAAAGCGGTGCGAGAATTACGCCCGACTCTTTGGACATTACCGCAAATATGAACGATATGAACAATGCCGGTGTCCATATGATTTGACGCTTATTTTGTGCTGTGGCGTTTAGAAAACAAAGTGTTCCCGCCAGCACAAACATACCTACGCTTACATCCGGTAATCCTGAAATGTATGCAACCGATTCGCTCTGTGTCGGATGGACGAGGAAGAGTACACTTGCGATCAGTGCAGTTAGTTGAGAGAAACGAAGTCGTGTAAGTAGCAAATACGCAATGTAGGCATTGATGATGTGAAATAGTATATTGACTAGGTGATAAGGAGCGGTGTGAGTGTTGAAAAAATAATATACTATTGCGTATATAGTTGTAGTTAGAGGTCTGTAGAGGTTATCATTAAAAAATACTCCAGCTCGAGTGTTCGTTGTGAAATAGTCAAGGAAATGCGACAATGATTGCACGTATTCATTTCTTAGGATGAGACCGTAGTCATCAAACAGGAATGGTCCAAATATGCTTACCCCGAAGATGGCAAGACCGAGAGAGGTAAGAACGAGAAACACATATCCGTTCGTGAACCGACTTGGAGAACCAACAGATATTTTTTGTTTCATCTTTTGATTTACTACATATTTCCAACTTACGCGTTACTTGTACCAATTGTTAATCTGTAAGAGAAAAGATTCTCATATTTTTCTATTGCAAAAGCATTATCATTCTGTTATACTTGTGTGATGACTTCTTAAAAAGTAGTTATCAAATCCATATTATTATATAACCAAAACACATATGGAAAAGAAAAAGATACTCGCCGGACTTGCGACATTTGCGGTCGTTGCAAATCTTGGCCTCGCTTCTGTAGCTGCAGCCGCAACTACTGTCGCTTCAGGTACCCTTACCGCCGGATCACTTTCGGTTGGAACTTCCGCTACAACATGGAGCCTTGGTTCAGCTGCGGTTTCCATGAGCGCCCAGACTCTTACGAATACCGCTGACATGTTGTTCTACGTAGAAGATTTGCGTAGTGCTGCAATTGGATTTACATCATCCCTTGCGTTCAGTGGAGCTTTCTCCGATGGTACTCACTCCGTAGCTTTGGCGCAAGTTAGATTAGACATAAATAGGGCTGCAGATGGTGTAGTTGCTTCTGCAGGTGGTGATGACATTACTGGTGTCACTCAGAATGCGATAGATGATGCTGATGGAGTAACCACGGGTGCAATTACTTTCATGTCAGCCACTTCAGTCGAACGTATTGGAAAATACACTGATGACGTTGAGTTGAGATTGGTCATGCCGGCTGGTCAAGATGACGGTGAGTATACGACTACCGTTACAATTTCCGGTTCTTAGTTCCTCTCCTCATATCAAAGGTTTGGTTCTGAGTCGCTACAAAAAGCGCCCTCTCAAGGAGTTGGCGCTTTTTGCTTGCTAAATATTTTCTTTTTTATTATATTGGCGTTGTTAGCCTTTAAAAAAATAAATATGAAAAATAACCGTTTGTATTTTGGTTTGTTATCGCTTCTCGTTATTGCTACGATGGTCGTTTTTTATTCCGTTCGAAGTGGGCTTTTAACAGGTCAGCAAAGCGCTCTTCAGACGAGTGTTTTGGATGCTGAAAATACTACGGATGTCGCTTGGTCAAATGAGGGTCGGAAAGTCATCACTCCGTATGATTTTAGCAGTTTGGCGCGATCGTCCAATACCGTTCTTGATGAGCGGGGGACAGTGGTGAATATACGTTAGTGCCGTTAATTTATTAATATTTAATTGATTTTACAATGATGTCCCCAGTTTATGTTATTCGTGCGGCCATTCTGTCGGTTCTATTTTCGATTTTTCTTATTGTCAATTCCGCTTTTGCAGCTTTTGGGGTTAGACCCGCTCCCGAAATGGCCGACGGTAACGTGCCGAATTCCGATTGGTGGTTCGTGCTTGAGATGGCTCCGGGTGAGACGAAAGATTTGGTCGCAGTTATTGTGAATTCCGAATCCGGAGGCGAAGGTATCTATGTCGGTATTGGCGCTGTGGATGCATATTCCGATTCGAAAACGGGTCTTTTTTCTTTGGGGGCGGAAGGGACTCAAAATCTTGGCGTGGGCGGATGGATAAATCTGGAAAGTACGGAATATTTTCTTGATGAAGATGGGAGCGAGCGTGTACCATTCTCTATCACTGTTCCGCCCAATGTTGCTCCGGGTATGTATTTTGGAGCGATTACAGCTAGTTCTAAGTCCGGAAAGCTGGAAGACGGTTCAACCGGAGCGGGTATCGCTTTGAGGGTTGGTGTGCGTATATACCTGAAGGTCACCGGAGAAGAGAAGGTGGATGTGGTTTTGAAGAGTACGGGCCATACCCTACTTAATAAGGATGGTATTCTTCAGCTGGCTTATACCATTAGGAACAGTGGGAATGTGGTGATTGCAGGGCTTTCAAGTGTTACGGTTGATAGTATATTCGGCGATGATAAAATGGTGGAGCCGTTTGGTTTTGACGTATTCCCGGAGGGGAAGGATGTGAACACGATACATACCATAACAGGGTTAACATATGGGATTTATAGGGTTAAATCCACTCTTACCGCTTCAAAGAGGAATTATTTCGGGGAGTCATCGGAATCGGATAAACAGCTTATGAATGAAGTGTCGGAGTTTACCGTGATATATCTTCCTTGGGTGTATATTGGTATTGGCTTCGCTGTTTTCCTCTTATTACTTCTCTTTTTCTTTGTTCGACTCAGAAAACTTAGCCGTTTCAAAGAGAATCTCGTTGCCTATAAGGCAAAGAAGGGTGATACTTTACCGGAGCTTGCAAATTCATATGGTGTGGGTTGGAAATTGCTTGCCAAAGTCAACAATATTAAACCGCCATATCTCTTGGCTGTCGGGCAGACCGTTTTGGTTCCCAAAAAAAATCTTAAATAATAAATACTATGTTTTCCACGTTTAAGCCTTTGCGGAAGTTTCTTGTGTGGTATATCCCGGTTTGTATTGTTTTTCTGTTTTCCAGTATTTATATTTTTTTGGTCGGTAACATACCGTATAGGTTGGGTATTTCGAATTTATTTTCATCTCAGGAGACCGTGTCAATTTCTCCCGTTGATCGTGATGAAGAATTTAAAGAGTGGTTGATTTTTGAGGGAAAGCCGGGCGGTTCTATTGAGAGTAGGGTGTTGATTAGGAATACAACCGATCAGAATGCGGTTGTGGATGTGTACCCGGTTGATTCCGTAAAGGATTTTCCGCGCACATATTCCGGTTCCGATTTCATTCTTAAGGCGAGATTTGATCAGATGTTTTCCATAGGAAAATGGGCGCATGTCAAGGATGAGAAGGTCAGTGTGAACGCCTACGACAATGTTATTGTACCTTTTACGCTTACTATTCCGGTCGATACACCTTTTGGGGAATATAGCGGAGCGATCATGGTTGATAAACTTGACTCTGTGGCCAATCCTACAGAAATCCAGGGATCTATGGTTAATTTGAACTTTGTTTACGGGCTACGTATATTTCTTAAAGTTACCGATACTCCTCAAGTGCGCGAGGTGATGATATATGAGGATACGATTGCGCAAAATAATAAAGTGGTATTACTGCAGTTATCCTTCATTGTATTCAATTTTTTACTTTTGGTTTTTCTTTTCTGGTACGGATTTCCTAGAAATAAAATTTAATATAATTTACTTCTTAATAAAGTATATGAGAAAAATATCTTTTCTTCTTATGTCGCTCGGGTTTGTTTCAATTTTCTTCTTTGGGAATGTTGTGCGTGCGGACATAGACAGTCACGGGTCTTTCGGTATGAGACCCGGAGATTTTAATGGTACGGATTGGTGGTTGGTATATGATGTCACTTCCGGTACAAAAGTTAAAGATTCCGTACTTGTGCAAAATTTAAGTGATAGTGAAATAACTCTCTCTTTGGATGCGGTTGATGCGTATAACGATACTGTGAATCCTGATATTTTTCTTATGAAATCTTCCGGGGAGGTTAAAAATCATATTGGGAAGTGGATTGTCCTTGAACAGACCTCACTTACTCTGGCTCCGCGTGAGGAACGTGAAGTTGGTTTCACCTTGGATGTACCAAAGGAAGGTGTTGTGACCGGTGATAGATTTATTGGTGCTGTTGTTGCGTCCTCCTCGCCGGCGGTTCAGCCAAACGACGGATTTGGGGTAGCTATCGGTATTTCTATAGGGCAGCGTGTGTATGTTAATATCGTCGAAGAGTCTCAGGTGAATGTGAAGACTGCAAGTCAGCCAATGTATTATGTTGTTCCGGTTGCTGTTGTTGTGCTAATTGGTGGGATGTTGTTCTTACAAAGAAAGCGGTAGGTTTTCGGTTGAAAAGTTATGGGCTTTGTGTTAGGTATGTTTCGTGGTATTTTTCGGAGTATGAAGTGTTCGCGTTTATATTTAGTTTTTTCCTTTGCTGTCATCTTTTCTTTCGGTGGCGTGGGGTTGGCTCATGCAGCTAATTATTTATTTGAACCTTCAGTTGGAGATTCGCAATTAAGAAACGAATTTGAATATACGGTTTTACCGGGAGAAACATTGAATGAGGTTTTGACGATTGAGCGTAGAGCTAAAAGGGGTGATCCGGTTTCTGTTTCTGTTGATTTGTATGCTGTGGATGCACAAATGACCGAAAATGGTTTCCTTGCTATGGTTCCAGAACTGGAAGAACAAAAATATTTTGGCAAGTGGGTCGAACTTAAAATTCCCTCACTTGAATTCTCCGATAAGGTAAATGCGCCTTTTTCAATTTCCATTCCCGGAAATGTTACGCCCGGACAGTATGTTGGAGGTTTCGCATTGATTGAGCGCAATAAACTTGCTGTCACAGATGGTGATAGAAAACTAAGTGCCGTCGACATACGTATGAGATATGCTACTGCAGTGTATTTAACGGTAGTCGGTGATGAAAAACCCTCGTATGGCATCTCTGGAGAGAAAATCTCTATACATGGTGATATTTTTGACGTTCAATTTACCTTGGAAAATATGGGCAATACCGTCTATGAATTGTCCGGCGACATTTCATTGAAGGGTATTTTTCAAAATGAACACGTGGATATCTGGTCTCGTAAAGTTATCCCGGGTGCATCGGTTACCGTGAAGCAAAGTTTGCGTCGTAATAACTTTGTGATGGGAAAGAAGGCCGCTTATATAAATTTGGTATTGAATACCACGATAGCCGGCGATAAAAAGAAAGAAGAATATCGTAATGTACTTGAGAAATACGACTTTCCTTTGTTATCTATTATTTTATTTATCGGTTTGTTTTCGATTGTTTTTCTTATACTTTTTAAATATCGCTTATCGTTTTTATCTTCTAAACTAAAGAAATACCAATGATCGTTGATCTTCAAAGTATTATGCGAATAATGGTGTGCTCTGTTTTTCTATTTTTGCTTACTATATTTTCCAGTTCTCAAGGCGTGAGAGCTGATCCTGTGGGCGTGGAAGTGATAGCTACCATACTGCCATCTGAAACCGTTTTGACACCTGTTGTTTCGATTCCGGAAACCACATATTTAGCATATCTTGAATTAGAGGTGAGGGCTCAAGCCGAGGTTGAGATTTATATCAATGATCAATTGTCCGGTGTCACTAATTCGGCGGGTAGGTTAATGACCGGAGTGATGCTTCAGGATGGAACGAATGAATTGCGTATCAAGGCTAAAAAAGATGGTATTTTCTCTGAAGAGGTCATAGATTCCATAGTGAAACTTACAATTATTCCATCGTCTGCCGGGGGAGGAGCGTATAGGTATATTCCCTCATTGCCTGTATCTCCTAAGTTCGTTTCTATTCCCGAGGTCTACGCCAGTCAGGACTTGAAAGAGATTGTGGAGAATGTTGTCCATGAGAATGATATGGTGGACGTTCCGTCATCCAGAAACTCGGGAGTGGTGGTGACAGGTGAAGTCCTAGATTTCGATAAGCGTCTTGTTGATCGTGCTATTGACTTCGGTATCACTCACAGCTTCACTGATTCGGATACCGATGGGGTTAGTGACTTTATGGAATTAATCTTTGATATGGATATTACCAAGAAAGACAGCGATGCCGATGATGTGATTGATTCTCAAGAATTAACGGATACCACTTCTTATGCATTCGGGACGTTTCAGGTGGATATTAATTTGAAAGATGGTCAGAATATTATTGGTAACAATCTTTTCATTCACGGAAGTGTGAAGGAATTGGGTAATGAATCTCTCGAAAAACTCGAATTATGTCTTTCACGTGAAGAAACCAAATCCCAGTGTGCTATAATTGATTTTAGTGAGCGAAATGAATTCGCTCAGACAGTTGCGTACGAGGTTGATAATGGTCGGTATACCGCGTATTTGAAATTGAATGATACGATATATACATATAATATGTGGGTAATTATTTTTGATATAAATACCTTTAGTGATCTGATTATTTTTTCCATTGATGGTAAGTTGGTTTATAGAGGTTATGCGAATAATTTCTCGAAAGTTAAATGGCTTTTCACATATAATTTTTTTCCTGAAGTTAAAGGTTTTTCGAAAGGTAATAGTGTCGTTATTGCGTTATGGAAAGCTGGAAATGGAAAGATGTCGTATCATACCATGGGTCTTAGCGATTTAAATGGTAATTATGAGATCATTTCTCCCATATCTTTACGTCCCAATTATGGATTGAATAAGGTGGAATTGTATGTGTACGCTTATGATAAAACGGGTACTGTGTCCGGTATCGATCAAATGACATTCTATATCGTTGATTATTTGTTGTTTGTATTTTTTATCCCAATTTTCTATTCCGTTTATATACTCTGGAGAAGATTTTTTTATAAAAAACGCTATGTTGTACGTCGTAAAACAACTTAATAAATGGCATCATTATCTTGTTTTTGTCCTATTTTTATTGCTTGGTTTGGCGTTCTATTCAGTTGTAATTCAAGGTCCATTTTTGTTCGATGATATTGCGTTGGTTGTTCAGAATCCGTCCATACATTCATTTTCTTATTGGAGGGACTGGTTCCATACATTCTCATATCAAGGGTATCAATCGGCGACGTTATTCCGTCCTTTTGTAATGTTTGTTTATACTTTTTTGTATCATTTTTTTGGAGAAGAAGTGTTTTGGTACCATCTTACCAATATATTATTTCATATCGCTTCAACGTTTTTGGTTTATGAGATATTTTTGATATTAGGTGTGCGTAGGTTGTTGAGTCTAGTTGGTGCTTTGTTTTTTTTATTGCATCCGGTGCAAGCAGAGTCCGTTGCATATATCGCGGGTTTATCCGATGTAATTAGCGGCTTTTTTGTATTTTGCGCAGTGTACGCATTTATGAGAATGACTATGATGAAAAAAGGTATGGTATTGGCAGTGCTGAGTTTTTTTGCTGTTGTTCTGGCGTTACTTACAAAGGAATCAGGTCTGGTGAGTTTTCTTTTGATTTTATTGTACACGTCTCTCTATTGGAGACGATGCAAGCCCCAATATATTTTTATTATTCGTTTTCTCGTTTTTCTTTTTGCAATAGTGTTTTTCTACTTATTGTTTCGTTTTTATTTTTTCCCAAGTGAATCGTACTTGGGCGGTTTATCACGACTTCATGATCAATATGATGAGTCACTTTTGGTAAGACTTATTACTTTTGTGAGCGTTTTATGGGATTATATGAAGCTTATGTTTTATCCTATCGGTTTGCATTTTGTGCGCCAATTTGAATTTTATACTCATGTTTTCCAATTACGCTTCGTTTTTGGAATAGTTTCCATTGTACTACTCTTTTATCTTTTGGTCATTCGTTTTTGGAAAAATATGTGTATTTTTTCACCCTATGTTTTTGGTTTAGGATGGTTTTTCCTGTCGCTTGCACCCGTGAGCGGTATTTTCCCAATTAATTCGATATATGCCGAGCGTTGGTTGTATATACCGATTACTGGTGTTATTTTTGTCCTTATGAATCTTTTCCAAAAGGTGAAGTATAGAGTGTTTAGGTGTGTAGTAGTGGTGATATGCGCTTTGCTCCTTATTTTTAACTCGGTTTTGTTGGTCAAAAGGAATTTTGAGTGGGCACATCCTTTGGATTTTTTCGAAAATGAATTGGTTTATAATAACAATTCGGCATTGATTTATAATCAGCTTGCCCTGGTCTATATTCAGAGAGGTGAACTTAATAAAGCAGAGGAATATCTTAAGATTGGGGCATCGTTGAAGCAGGATGTAACACAGCTTTATTTTAATCTCGCCTTGTTGCTTGAGCAGAAAGGCGATTTTTATTTTGCAATTGATAATTTGCGTATTGCACTTAAGTTGCACCCGGATTTCATGGTAGGTTACCGACTCTTATATCAAATTTTTTTGAAGATGGGGCTGAGTGTGAATGCAGGACAGGTGAGTGCCTATATGCAGCGTGTCGAAAATAATGAAATTCCTTCCTCGGAGGAAATTGATAAGTTGTTTGAAAAATGATATTAAGGTTCCTTTTTATTCGACTATACCTTTGCGATCATTTGTTCCTTGTATTGTTTCGTAGACAATTGGATCTCCGTAGCAGGTTGTTGTTGTGAATACGGACAAGTCGTTTGAGTACGGAGGTGGCAGAGAAGTCAAGGTTGGCCATCTGAAAGAACTGAATCCCGCTATATTTAAACATCCGTCCGCGCCTACAAAAGTCAACATACTTCTTACTTGTCCCGGTTCTGTTGACGTTGAGAATGGTACTTCAATTGGTGGAGTACCAGGTTCGATCTGTCCACTTACCGGGTTATATGCATATATGAAGCCGTCCCATCCCGCCGCGAGTATTGAGAGTTGACCGTCATTATTCAGATCACCTACTGCGACGGTGAAGATCATAGTCGGTGTCGGTATGTTAAGCACTGATGTCAGTGTTGTGGAAGATATGCGGATTTGATTCTCGTTTGGAGCTATGACTTCTTTACCGGGAATATCTGGTCTTATATCGGCGACTATTATATTTGGATCTGGCAGAGCCCCTGTCCCGGATATCACACTTGGACCTGCTATTATAGTGCATGTATCAGCATCAAGCTTTCTTCCTTCTTGGAAGTTCCTTACCAGAATTGTATTTTCCATTTCATCCACAATAGGCGAACCAAACATGTCATTTGGCGCTGTCCATGTGCACACTATATCACCTATGTTGTCAAGGACGTATAACGTGGTTTTGCTATTTGCGATGATACGTGTTCCACTGTACATCTGGGCTATAACTGGTACCTCATCATCGAAGTTTGTTCCTTGTACTTCGAAAAGCATAGTCCCATCAGGTTCGTATGCTCTGATCGAACCGTTCCCAGTTTGAGTGCCTGGTCTTGTTGTGACAACAAGTTCATTATTGCCATCTCCGTCGATATCTCCAATTGCCGGAGTGCTTGATATTTGCAAACCGTCTGCAAATATTGAAGACGCGCTTCCTAGTAAATTTCCTCCTCCGTCAATAACTTTGAAAATTGATGTTTGACAATTCGGGACAGGGCCAGCACATATAAGTAGACTGTCGCCGTTTTGTCCTGTTCCGGAAGCAGTGACAACGATCTCATCTCCAGGTATCGCCGTGAACATATCGGCTACCGTTGCGGCACTTGTGATTTGAGACGGACTATTGATGGGTAAGAAAGCAAAATTGTTGTAAGCATTTGCTCCGGGGAAAAAATTTACGCCGCCAAAGTAATTATTTAGTACAATGTCTTTTAGTCCGTCATTATCAACATCTCCAATCGCTCCTTCTCTATATATTGCATAGGTGTTTAATGGTGGTGTATTCATGATGCGTGCCCCACCTATGGATGTAACACTGTTAATTTCGGGATCCATGCAGTCAAGTTCTTCATCCCCATCTTCATCCGGAAAATTCTCCTCTATATCTCCATCACAATCCTGATCAATACTATCGCAAAGTTCAGTGGCGCCGAGGAAGGATGATGCGTCGGCATCGTCACAATCGCCCGCACAGATACGTTGGCCATCCCCGTCCGAGTCGGATTCATTGGCAGGGACGTTTCCGTTGCAGTCATTGTCTACACTATCGCAAAGTTCAGTGGCGCCGAGGAAGGATGATGCGTCGGCATCGTCACAA
>CAYHQD010000012.1:0-6458 GCA_964358905.1 uncultured Candidatus Peribacteria bacterium | reverse complement strand
CAGGGACGTTTCCGTTGCAGTCATTGTCTACACTATCGCAAAGTTCAGTGGCGCCTGGGTAAGTGGTAGCATCGCCGTCATTACAGTCTATGTCGAATTCGAATCCATCTCCATCATTATCAGGCCGGGCTATTGTCGAGTCATCATCATCCGGAATGGCAGAGTCATCATCGTCCTGTGGTGCGGAGTCGTCATCATCTGGTAATGTAGAGTCGTCATCGTCTGGCAGTACTGAGTCATCATCTGTAACAGTATCATCATCCTCATGGTTATTACAGCCGGAGAACGGTCCTGTGAGTATAATCCCAAAACTGGCCATTGCTAAACTTTTCAGCCAGGGCTTTCCAAAACTTCCTTTCCGCGCTCGCCCAAAGTTTTTTATTTCTGCCCTGATCCAGGTTATACCAGCATTGACTACTATCACTGCATTTGCAAGTGGATGCTTTTCTTCGAAATTCTGTTCGATAACCTCATTTTGAGGAATGATAACAGTTGGTTGATTCGGGTAATTATTGTTCATATATCTTACTTTGGTAATTTTTCGAATGTTAGGCTTTATTAGAAGTATTTATTGTGGTAATGTCAATAAGATACACATGCTAAATCTTGCAGATATTTTACAGCACTATTATACTTGCGTCGAAAATAAATATAAATTTCCCTTTAGACTTATGAGAAGGTCGTCTCCCAATTGTTTGCACACGGACATCTTTGACAGGAAATTAATACTCGGTATATGTTTTCTCTTCTTTCTTGTGATTGTAGTTAAAAGTTCGTGGATAGCGGAGGATGCTTATATCACTCTTCGCACGGTTGACAATTTTGTACATGGGTTTGGTTTGAGATGGAATGTCGCCGAAAGGGTTCAAGTTTATACACATCCTCTTTGGATGTTTTTACTTTCATTATTTTATGCCATTACAGGTGATTCATTTTTGATGCCGATTTTGCTTGGTGTCGTTCTGTCTCTTGTTACAGTATATTTTCTTGGTAAGAAAATCGCGCCATCTGGTCTTGGTATAGTTTTTGGGATAGGTTTGCTGACCATGTCCAAAGCATTCATTGATTATTCAACTTCAGGGTTGGAGAATTCACTGACTCATCTGTTATTGGTATTATTTTATGTGTTTTTTTTCAACCATGGTGCGAACGGTTTTACCGGCAGGAACCTGCTTATATTGAGTTTTATTACCGCGCTTGGAGTGCTTAACCGCATGGATACGCTATTGCTTTATTTTCCTTCTTTAGTTTTTGTTATGTATCAAGTATTGAAAAGAGACGATATTTTCGTGGTATTAAAGAACGTGTTTATTGGATTTATACCGTTTGTCATATGGTCCGGTTTTTCACTTTTGTATTATGGTTTCCTTTTCCCGAATACGGCGTATGCAAAATTAAACACCGGCATACCTCAGTTTGAACTTGTTCAACAGGGCATGTTGTATGTTCTCAACTCCATAAGTTGGGATCCTGTAACTCTTTTTGTTATTTTTACCGCCTGTGTCATTGCTTGGTGCCAGAAGGTCTGGAAAATCCGTTTTGTAATGTGTGCGATAGTACTATATATCATATATGTGGTGAAAATCGGCGGTGATTTCATGTCGGGAAGATTTTTCGCCGCCCCTTTCTTGGTTGCTGTAGTTATTTTGACAAGTATTTTTGAAGAAAAACGTAAATGGATGTATGTGGTATTTTTGATTGCCTTTGGGTTGAGTATTCTTTCTCCTCGTTCACCGTTTCGTGTGGATGATAACTATACGGCAGGTTACGGTGACAATGGATTGCTTTATATTCCCGAAACCGGTATAGCCGACGAACGAGGATATTTTTATCAACATTCCGGATTGTTGAAAATAGCACGTGATAAGCAAATGCCCGACTTTGAATGGGTCAAGACAGGCGAGAAGGCGATGAAGGAAAAAGACGGGGGTCTTGTTGTAGGAGGAGCGATGGGAATGTTCGGATTTAAGGCAGGGCCGAATGTTCGTATTTTGGACTTGTATGCCCTTACAGATCCTCTGCTTGCGCGCTTATCGGCTATTCAGGAAGATCCTACGTGGGCTCCATTGGGCGAACCGGCTTGGCGTATCGGTCATTTTAAGCGCGCACTTCCCGAAGGATACACTGAAACGATTTCTTACGGTAGGAGTTTGTTTACGGATCCTTATATCGCCACATATTATGAAATTTTGAAATCAATTACCCAGGATCAGATTTTTAGTGTCCCGCGTTTGGTACGTGTAGTGAAGATGAATTTGGGAAAGTATGATTATTTGCTAGAGGAATACGAAAAAAGAGGTGTGTTGAAGACAGAATATAAGCAGTCTTGGGGATGAGTATTATTTTGTTACGGAAGAGGTGGCACTGAGTTTAAGTTCCTCAATCATCTTGATGGCATCTTGCTCCGATAGTTTTTTTGATTGTGATAGCACAATGTATTTTGCTACAATTTCGGATTCCGTTGCCATTCCTAAATCTTCGAATAGTTGGAACAATGTGAAATATTGTTTTTGGAAAGTCGGTGCGAGCATAATACCTTTCAATAATACTTTTAGAGCTAAATCGTATTGTTTTGTTTTTATGTAGGCATCTCCCAGATTGTTATAAGCCTCTCTTATAAATATATTTGAGTCAAGTGCTATATTGAGCATTTGAATGACGCGTTCATATTCACCTTTTTCAGCTAGCAGGTCTGCCATTTTTACAAATGGACGTGGACCTTTCGAATGCTCGATTTCGTTTTGGAAAAATCGCCACGGATCGGCCCATTCTCTGTTTCGTAATATTGTACGACCACCAAGAATCAGTATCATACAAATGAAAAATGAGATAATGGAACGTCTAAAACGTATCTTATCAGCATATGCGACTACGGCGGAAATTGCGCCAATTATTGGAATATATAGCCAATGTTCGGTGAAAACCGCGTTTGAAGGTATCAGAATGCCTGAGACAGGGGCAAGACTTATAAAAAACCAGAATACCCCAAGGAAAATAAATTTTCGTCTTCTAAATGAAATGCTACTTGCAACGCCTGCTATTATTAGATAGACGATACCCATTAGGACTTTCGGTGATATGATAGTTACGGAAAAAGCGAGAGGCTTATCAAAAAACAGATCTTTCGGAAAGAATATCAGTTTAATATATTCGTGAATTACCCCAAGAAAAGTGTAGATTCTTAATGTGATGTCTGTGGTATATTCAAGCCCGGACATCAATCCTTGTTTACCATCGACAAATTGTAGAATTGTCATTTTTGCAGTTATGTAAATCACTGATAGTGACAATACGAGTGTCATCAACTGCTTTGCGTTTGTCTTATTCTGTGTGTTCAGCTTTTTCCATCCGAATACAAGGATTAGAAGGATGAGTAAAGCGAACGATATGGCGCTTTCCTTTGAGAGAAGCGCCGCGATATATGTTATTGTTACACCGAAGAACAAAAGCGTTTTATGCCGCAGATTATGTTCGGAGAATATGTGCATACTCAGGGCTATCCCGCTTAACATAAAAAATCCACTTGCAACATCGGGCAAACCGGCTATATAGCTTACCGATTCTGTATTTACCGGATGTACGGCAAAGATAAGAGCTCCGAGTAGAGCGAATGTTGCAGTTATGTCCAGTTTTTTAAGAATAGTGAAAAATAAAGCTGCACTCCCAAAGTGAAATAATACGTTAAGTACATGGAACGGGACGGTGCTTTTGACCCCAAAGAGCGCGTATAAAATTGCATTAAACGTTGTTGGTATTGGCCTGTATAAATTGGTTTCAATGCCTTTGAAATGGAAAGGAGAAGTCGTGAACCATTCAACAATATTTGAAAAGGATTGAATTGTTCTATTTAGTTTTACCAGGGATATATCATCGTAGAGGAAAGGACCGCGTAATACATTAAAATAAACTAGAAATACCGCTACTAAGATGACCACGAATGGTAATATCGCGTGCCATTTTCTTTTCATGTTGTTGGTTTTTGTGTTCTTATCCTGTTTCAAATATAATCGTTTTATGGTATAATGAAATGATATAGTTATATAATGATATTATGTGCTTTTCTCTTACCGTTCTAAGGCGTCCGATATGCGATTTCAATTTCCATAGAGTATTTTATCTTATTGTTTTCTGTTTTATCATATTTTCTTTGCCGTACGTCGCCTATGCCTCCGATGAACAAGATACCGTATCGATGGTCCCAATACAAGTTTTCGGTATTTCCAATGAGTCAATATCCATCTTCCCAAATCAAACTATTCGTGAGGAAGTTGTTATTATTAACCGATCCGGTTTTATCAAGGAGATTCGTTTAAGTATGGTGGATTATGTTAACCGAGCTCATAAGCTTTTTACTATGCCGAGAAACGATGGGGTATATTCCGTATTGGCTTCGTTAATTCAACTACCTGATACGTTGCAGATACCGCCATATTCTGTTATGAAGATACCTTTTTATATTTCGCCGCCTTCAGGTTTTCCAGTCGGGACTTATGACGGAGGGATACTAATCGAGGAATTGGGCAAAAAGGGTGCCTATGATGGACTTGGTACTGTTTTATCAGTCGTTAAACCGATTCGGATTGATGTGCGGGATATATCGCTCCCCGTATTTTTTATGTGGGGAAGGCTTTTGATATCAGTTCTCATCCTAATCTTAATCTGTTGCTTACTGTTTATTTCGATTTCGGATAGACGATTGTGGGGGCGTTATAGGCATACCACGAGATTCGTTGGCGTTTTTCTTTGCTTTGTACTTGTTATCTCGATTATTTTTTTTGGGACACACAGATATGGCAAATTTCTTTCAACGGATATATTGCAAGTGGGTGAAGATATGAGTACACCTGACGTTGGTCAAGCTACGAATGATGTTAATGTACCCATATCAGTTAAAGCCACTGAAGATATTAAGTTGGAAGGTAGTAATACAGCAAAGGAAACTGAAACTTCACCTGGTAACATTATTCTTAATACAGGTATTGCTTCTGATATAATCCAACTTCAATTTCAAGCAGAAGATGAAAATCCTATGAATCAGGTTGTTATTCTTAAAGCCTCAAATGACGCGTACGAAGCATTGGAAAATGGCGTGCAAAATCTATTTTTGGAATATTCCTTTGAACGGAATCGCATCAGGAAATACGTAGATGATTTACTTTTGATGCGAAACGGAAACGAAGTTCGAGTGGCATCCAATGCATTGTGTAGATTAATCAAGGGTAAGACGATGGATGAATTACTGTTTGACTATCAATCAGTCAACCTAGTCGTCGGTGAGATTTTAAATACTGACGAAGATCTGGAATTATCCGGGAGAATCGATGCATTTCTGAAAGGTCTATTTAAACTGTCTTCCGAAAACATCCGTTTTTTACCACAGGCTCAAGTGTTTTGTGACAATTTGGAATCGGCGCTTAAGGACGCATTGGCCGCCGAACGTCGTGTCCTTGCGAATAAAGAAGGTGAAGTCAGTTATATTAAGCTATATGGAGTTGTTGATACTATGGGTGATATTGATGATCCGGTAACGGTAGTTATCAACAAATTTGTTGATGGAGAAATGTTGCATTTGTTGTCTACGCAAAAGAATGATATACGCTCATTGCTGTATAGTAGTGTATCATCTCATCCAACTGAGTTTGTAGATACGCAAGATGTCGTCAATGTTTTTAGTGCCGCTATGAGCCTATTAACGTCGGAGGATACAACGAGCATCAAACGAGGAAATAACCAGGATGATGTGTCAGTTAAATCCATTGATGATATTGGTGGTAAGGCTCGACATAGCAATGAACCGGAGAGTACGCTCAAAACTGATAATAATTCCGATAAGACTGTAAAGAAGAAAGGCGAAGTTGAACTTAAAGATGTGAATGTTGCTCAAGTTAAAAATGATGTTGTATTACCAGAACCCCAAGACGATATTGCCACAGTAGTTGAGTTTAGAATGCCGGATTTTATCACGTTATCACCATTAACGGTGGAAAAAGAGTCTTATGTAAGTACGGCGGATTTGGGCGAGTTTGGATTAACCGTGTTTGATCCATCTAAAAAATGGGAAGGCTACTTCGCTTTTGAAATAATTGAATTGACGGATAAAAGGCTGTTGGATGATATCTGGATGTTGATTAACGGTAAAAAGATTACTCCTACAGTATATAAGGGAAGTAATAAGTCTTATCTCTATTTCTACGTTTCTAATGATTTGTTTCCTTATACCAGGAACGGAGAGTACGTATTTTCTCCGAAGTTGCAGATACTTGTTCCAAACTTAGCCAGTCCCGGGCGTTATGATGCCGATATTTTCTTTACGCTTATTCAGTAAAGAAAGTGGCTTTTATCTGTAAATGTTATTTCGCAAATTTTTCATATAATAGTCTACAAGTATTAACGCCACCATAGCTTCTGCGACCGGAAGGACGCGCAGGACGATGCAGGCATCGTGCCGCCCCTCAATC
>CAYHQD010000011.1:13924-19637 GCA_964358905.1 uncultured Candidatus Peribacteria bacterium | reverse complement strand
ACCCAGGTCGGGGGTTAGGGGGTTCCAGAGTGTCTACCAAATGGGGTACAGATCAGTCCAATCCTCTGCGAAGCATTACTTCGCCAGCTCTTCCTCGATGATCGCCTGGAACACTTCGTAAGGTTGCGCGCCGACGATTTTTTGATCGTTGATGAAAAATCCTGGAGTGCCACTGATACCTTTCTGTGCACCTTCCGCAAGACTCGCATTAATTTCAGAGTCGAATTTGCCGCTTCCAAGACACGTTTCAAATGCTTTTTTATTCAACTTTAACTCCTTCGCAATTTTCACAAATACATCTTTTGCCGCAGGATTACTTGCCCACATATCGACATTGAGAAATACTGCATCATGCATGCCCCAATAATTCTTCTGCTCTCCGGCACATCTGGTCGCCACCGCCGCAGGAAAAGCCTGTGGATGTTTTTTGATAGGAAAATCTTTATATAAAAATTTCACCTTACCCGTATTAATATAATCTTTTTCCAAAAGCGGAAGAGTATCATTGAAAAATCGCGCACAATACGGACACTGGAAATCACTGTACTCCTCTATCGTGACAGGAGCATTCTCATCTCCAATAACGCCATTCACCCCTCCGGTTCGTTCACCAAGCACGATCTTTGCGGTGGGAGCCGATCCATCGGAACCGAGATTTATACTACCGCCTCCGCCATATACATTTCCAAGGACAAAACCGAGTACAAGCCCTATCAGGACAAGAGAAACCATCATCCACGGATCACGCTTTTGGGGTACTATCATAAAAAAAATTAGAAAATAATAAAAATTATTTGAACTCCACTTTGATCACGTCAGCATCTTTCACTACATAATCGCCAAATTCAAAATTCTCTTTCCCGTTTACATAAAAGCGCACTTTACCTGGCGTAGTTGAACCCGGGCATAAATCTCCATTCTTGCGATCACCGATTTGAGTCCGGGAGAACGCAATACCTGTAGCTTCGAAGAAAAGAGCAAGACGTGAAGCTCCTTCATAAGGAACAATACCTTCCACATGAATTTTCCCGTCTCCATGACCATGAAGAAGAGTATGCATTTCTTTTTCTTTGAACAATACTTCTTCACCGCAGATTTCATATGTGATTGGGGCATGCCAGTGTACGGGAAGCTCACTCGCGGTCGGCGGCGCTTTGGTGATAGTCTTATACACGGCAAAGCAAAAAAGAAGAGCAAAAGCCACAAGTCCGATGAAAAAATTACGCGTAGTGGAATTATGAGAAGACATGAATTTGGAAATTATAAATATAGAAACACGGAGCAAGCGAAGAGCATAATAAGAGCAAAGACAACAAGAATCAAACTGAAATAAATTATCACTTCACGTCCACACCAACGGCATCCTGTAGGCGAGTAAATCCATCTTTTTTGAGAAGTGAATAGAGGCCATCGCTGAGATCGCCTATCACCTGCGGACCCTCAAAAATCATACCGGTTACAAGTTGCACAAGATTCGCCCCAAGTCGGATTTTTTTATATGCATCCTCAGCCGTACGCACGCCGCCGAGTCCGACAAGAATATATTTTTTACATTCGCCACGCTTTATTTTGCCAGCAACGTATGCGAGCATTTTATCGGCATACGGCTTCAAATACGCACCGGAAAAACCACCATGCTCGGGAACATTGCCACGCTCACTCGGATCTATATCTTCAAAAACTTTTTCCTTTCTCAGGTTACTGATGATGATGCCGTCAACTTTGTAGCGATCGCAGACGGCGAGAAGCGCATCGAGTTCGCTATCTGAAATTTCAGGAGAAATTTTCAGGAAAATCGGCTGAGCGAGTTGAAGTGTCGAAACACCTTTGAGGAGCAAATCGAGGTCCTCGGCCTTATGAAACGGCTGACCGCCAAATGCATTCGGACATGAAATATTGACGGTAAAAACTGATGCAAGGTCGCGAAATATTTTGAGTGATTCGCAGTAGTCTTTTACGGCCGCGTCTCTATCTACGGTTTCTTTACAGTTGGTTTTAGCGACATTGATCCAGAGAGATATCGTGAATTGTTTTTGCTTAAGGCGATTGTAAATCGCCTCTGCTCCCTGATTTTTTAATCCGTAATTCACCCAGATACTACCCGTCTTGGGGAAACGCATGAGACGCGGCAGAGGATTTCCCGGATATGGTTGCCACGTCACCGAACCGATTTCCATAAAACCAAAGTGGAGTGCGGGAAATACATCTGTCAATCTTGCATCTTTATCGAATCCTCCGGCCACCCCGAAGGGGTTTGAAAAATGGAGACCAAATAAATCTTGTGCAAGAATAGGGGAAGAAGCCACCTCGTTACACTCGGTGCTGACTGCGGAAAGAAACGCACGCGCAACCTTGTACCGCCCCAAAGTTTCACCCAAAGAAATAAACCGATCATGTACACGCTCCGGATCCATTTGAAATAAAATCGGTTTGGATACGTTTTTGTAAAAACCTCTCGTTATTGCTCGTAGAAATCCCATATTTATTTTTTCATTATCTTCAAAATAGCTTTTACGATGTCTACATTACCAATCCCCGCATTTTCATAGAGCTCTTCAGGCTGTCCTGAAAGTTGATACGCAGTCACGCCCATACGATGAAATTTCACATTAACTCCCTCCTCCATAAAGAACGCGGCGATTTGCGAACCGATACCAGTATAAGGATTATGATCTTCCAACGTAATCACGCGTCCCGTTTTCTTCGCGGATGCGATAAGCAATTTCTCATCGAGACGTGTCGGACTGTGCGCAATGATAATCTCCACACTTACTTTCTTGCCCAACTCCTCTCTCACCTTCAACGCTTTGCATACCATCGGACCGGAAACAATCAACGTCACCTGACTGCCCTTTCTCAAAAGATCAAATTTCCCCGGCACAAATTGGTATTTCGCATCATAAAATACCGAACCATCTTCTTTTGTCAGCACAGGCACTTTGTGTCGGCCCATGCGCACGTAAAAATTCCCATAATGAGAGGCGATATAGCGAATGATACGATCGGTATGATTCGGATCTGCCGGCTCTAGTACCACGGTATTGAAAAACCCTCTCAGCGAACCCATGTCATCAATCGCCTGATGCGTCGGGCCATCTTCACCTACGGAAAGTCCGCAATGCGTCGCCACCATTTTCACATTCGTATTATTGATATCATTCACCCGCGCCTGATCCTTCGCGCGACTGGTCATAAACGCCCCAAAGGTCGAAGCGAAAGGAATAAATCCATCGAGTGATGCCCCACCGGCACAACTCACCATGTGTTGCTCGGCAATTCCACATTCAAAAAAACGCTCTGGGCATGCTTTCTCAAATGCTCCCGTCTTCACCGATTCCACGAGATCCGCATCGAAAACAAGCACCTGCTTGTTTCTTTCTCCCAAGTCCTTTAATGCACTGCCATACGCGGAACGACAATCCGTCTTTACCTCAGCCGCGTACTCTATGGATACACCCGTGTCCACTCTTATCAAGGTTCCATGAGGAGTAAAAATCGGCTTTTCGGGTCGCCATTTTATCAAAAGTTTGAATGCATCGATACGCGCATCCTCCTGCGAAGTAAGTTGTAAAAATGCAAGCACTTCCTTGCCAAGCTCCTCGCCCGGAGATTTGCCATGCCACGTCGCCTTATCCTCGCGTCCGTCTTTTTCTATCGGGCCACCTCCGAATCCCATAATCGTATGACCGAGGAGGAGCACGGGACTTCCAGTATGTGCATCCGCTTCACCGAGAACTCTCCATATATCCTGAAAATCATGGCCGTTCACCTCCATCACTTTCCACCCTGCCGCCTCAAAATGAGCCTTCACATTCAGCGGCATAATCTTCTGTAAACTATCCGAAAGTTGCACGCGATTCGCATCCACAAATGCGATGAATCGATCCAGTTTATACTTGCCCGCGAAATTACTCATCTCATACACTTGTCCTTCTTGAGCTTCTCCGTCTCCAAACAAACCGAATACTCGGTTTGCTTTCTCCCGCTCATGCGCTGCACGTAAACGCGCAGTGACCGCAAATCCGCTCGCGGCGGAAATACCGGTCCCAAGGGGCCCAGTACCATACCACACCCCCGCCACATGTCGCGTCACATGCCCTTCGAAAATCGAGCCCGCCTTGCGAAACCCATGAACCACCTTCTCCTTATCTATATATCCCATCTCTGCCAACACACTATATACCCCCGGTGAAATATGGCCGTTTGAAATGACTATTTTCTCACCCGTCTGACTCAAAATAAATGTATACAGGACTGAAAGATAATCGATACAAGAAAGCGAACCTCCCGGATGGCCCGAATCGGCATTGACCACCATCTCCACCGCAGAAGCGCGACAGGCTTTCGCAAATGCATACAAAAAGTCGATATGTTCCTGCGAGAGCGGTGTGCCAAGTTGAGGAAGTTTCATATCTTCGTTTTAACCGCAGTGAGTGTAGATGATCGCACCCTTGCGAGCAAGTCGAAAACCACGCACTTCTCCTTGCCTTTACCTGTCAAGAAAGAGAAAATGCAAACGACAATTATACGCACAAAAATATATGGAAAACTCACTGGTCGTCGCCGTATGGATATGTGTAGTGGTATATGGGCTTTTTCGATTTGCGGAAGATCACATCAGGCTTGGAGCCCTCCCCCACGCGCGCAAAATCATTTCATTCATCGTAGGAGCGATGATACCGATCATCTTTCTCGAACTGCTCAAAGATACATACGAAAACATCCACGAGACAAACGATTTACTCGCGCTTTTTTTACCGCTCGGCGCAATCATTTCATACATCATCGAACGACATATTTACGGTGATCTGCGCAAAAGAGAAAAACTGCACGAATTGCATAACATGTATCTGATTTTTTCTTCGGTTTTTGCATTTATCATAGGTATGATTTTCATCGACAATCTCCAAGAAACGCTCTTTGAGGAAATTTTATTTCTCATCACATTCCTTCTCTTCCATCTGATGAGCAGTATCTATATGCACCATATCGACGACACGGAAACAAAGGTACGTCACACACCTCTTTTCATCGTACTCCTTCTCGCATTCACTCCGGTATATGGCGTATTTTTCGGGACATTCGTGCACATTTCGGAAGTCACCAATACGATTATTCTCGCACTTTTTTCCGGTGCCTACATCCACGTAGTGGTTGATGATGTCATGGCGGAAGAACGAAAAACGCACGCGCTTTATTTCGTTGGAGGAGCAACGTTTTTCTCAATGTTGTATGCGATGAGTATTTTATTAATAAAATAAACCATATGAAACTCTTTCTCGACACCGCAAATTTGGAGGAAATAAAAAAGTATGCCATGTGGGGCGTAGTTGACGGCGTCACCACCAACCCGAGTCTGATTGCGAAAGAAGGAGTAAAACTCGAATCGCGCATAAAAGAAATTTGTGAAATAGTCGATGGCCCAGTGAGCTCCGAAGTAGTGTCCACCGACGCGCGCGGCATGATCGAAGAGGCACGTATCTATGCCAAGTGGCATAAAAACGTATATGTAAAATTACCCTGTACCGAAGAAGGAATAAAAGCGCTTTCCTCACTCGCCAAGGAAGGAATAAAAATCAACATGACCCTCATCTTCAGCCCGGGTCAGGCTTTGCTCGTCGCGAAAGCGGGAGCGAGCCTGGTAAGTCCGTTCATAGGGCGACTCGACGAAATATCGGAAGACGGTATGGCATTGATAGATGAAATCGTACAA
>CAYHQD010000011.1:0-13914 GCA_964358905.1 uncultured Candidatus Peribacteria bacterium | reverse complement strand
CAGAGGTGCTAGTGGCGAGCGTACGACATCCGCGCCATGTGATCGAAGCGGCGAAATTGGGCGCGGACATCTGCACGGTACCTGCCGAAGTTCTAGGTAAACTGATCAAACATCCACTGACCGATATTGGTTTGAAAAAATTTCTGGAAGATTGGGAGAAAGTAAAACATCTTTCATAAGTAATTACATACTACATGCTCTCTCTCGACACATCACATCTGCCGATCAAGAAAAATGAGTTGAAAAAATACACACATAGTCTCAAGACATATCTTGGGAAGATTAAGCGAAGAAAGCAGGGATTTTATGAAATCCCGTTTGCAAATCCATCGCAATTTTCGAACTATGCAAAACACGTAAATGGAAAATTCGATGACATCGTGATCTTGGGCATCGGAGGTTCGGCGCTCGGCACTGCGTGCCTGCGTGACGCATTTTCAAATCCTTACCGCTCACTTACACCGCGAATACATGTGCTCGACAATGTGGATCCTCATTCCATAGAACTGCTAATCAAAAGCATCACGTGGAAAAAAACGCTTTTCATCGTCGTTTCGAAGTCTGGAAAAACACCCGAGACATTAGCACAATATTTTTATTTTAAAGAGCAACTCACCAAGAAAAAACTTCCATTAAAAAATCACTTTGTTTTCATCACAGACAGTGGAACGAATTTCCTCCAAAAAGAAGCAAAGGCGCACAATGCGCCTGTATTTGAGGTGCCTATAAACGTAGGTGGGAGATTTTCAGTTTTAAGCGCAGTTGGTCTGGTACCTGCAGCTCTCATGGGTCTCAATCTCAATGCACTTCTCAAAGGCGCGCAAGATATGACGAGATTATTTCTCGATGAAAATACGGAAAAAAATATTCCATTCCAATTTGCCACAATTCAATATCTGCTTTCAAAGCGGGACATACGGATGACCGTGATGATGCCGTACTCAAGCAGACTAAAAACATTCGGCGCATGGTACGCTCAACTACTCGCGGAAAGTATCGGAAAGACAAAAATCACACATGGTAAAAAGGAGTATATCGGGCTCACACCGATCAGTGCCGTCGGCACCACCGATCAACACTCCCAAGTACAACTTTTCAACGAAGGCCCCACCGACAAATTGATCACTTTTATCGAAGTTAAAAATCATGGAAGCACTATCGCACTTCCAGCGAAAATCGAAGAAAAGGAATTTACGTATTTGCAAAAAATATCCTTCACGCAACTTCTCAACGCCGAAAAAAAAGCCACCGCCGATGCAATGGAAACGTATGGGAAACCTCATGTGAGTTTTGTCATTGATAAAGTGGATGAATACCACCTCGGCGCACTTTTCATGCTCTTTGAAGGAGCTACGGCATTTTTGGGAGAATTTTTTGGCATCGATGCATTTGACCAGCCGGGCGTGGAACTCGGGAAAATATTGACGAAAAAATATTTAACGCACAAATGAAACTTACAAAAATCGACACACCATTTATCTTCGTTATCTTCGGTGCGTCGGGAGATCTAGCACGTATCAAACTTTTCCCCGCGATCTACGAACTCATGCACCAACGCAGATTTGCAAAACCGTTTCTGATCTACGGATTTGCACGCACTACGCGAAGCGTTCAAGAATTTAGAAGCGAGTTTATTAGCAGTGTGCGTAAAAAATTCGGTAAAGAAACAAATGAAAAAGTACTCGAAGAATTGGTCAGTCACGTCAATTATTTTTCCGGGAATTACGACAATCCATCGGACTATGAGAAATTCTTCGCACAGCTTGCGACTCACCAACCCGACCTGGGACAAACCACCCCTATCACGCTCATCGCATATTACTCCGTGCCACCGACATCATTCAACGATATCACAAAAAATCTTGCACCGTTCAAAGAAAAATACGCGATGCACCTCGTCATAGAAAAACCATTTGGCGAAAATGAAAAATCCGCGCGCGATATGCTCGCAATCATAGAGGAAAATTTTGAGGAAGAAGATGTATATCTGCTTGATCACTATCTTGGAAAAGAATCCGTGCAAAGTATTCTTTCCATGCGTTACACAAACAGCATTATCAATCATCTTCTGAAAGGAGAACTCATCAAATACATTCAGATCAACGCATTCGAACCGTATGGCGTAAAAGAACGCGGGCGGTATTTCGATCAAGTCGGCATAATCAAAGATATGATACAATCGCATCTGCTCCAACTCCTCGCACTCGTCACAATGGCCATGCCGCACACACTCACTGCGGAGGCGATACATAGGGAGAAATTTCACATACTTTCCGCGCTTAAATTTTGTGATAACGATTTTCTCGTAAGAGGACAATACGCGTCATACAAAAAAGAGAAAAATATTGCACCTGATTCCCACACGGAAACATTTGCGGCATTGAAATTGTGCATAGATCAAACCGAATGGGCGAAAGTACCAATCTATATCCGCACGGGAAAAATGGTCAACGAAAAAAGCACCTATATCACAATCGTATTTCGTAAATTTGATTTTCAAGAAAACATTCCCGACTTAAAACACAACAAACTCATCATAGAACTCCAGCCGGAAGCAAATTTATATTTCAAATTAAGTAATAAACGTGGAGGAAGTTACAAAGAATATCACCAAGTCGTGCCGAAGGAATCGCTGGCCTGCTTCGGAGATGACTGTCTCCCCGAACATGGACGACTTCTCTTGGATATATTCAAAGGCGAGCGAATGCACTTTCTTAGTTTCAACGAGGTCATCGCGTGCTGGAAGTTTATAGATGCCGTTTTGAAAGCGGCGGAAAATCGTAAGATCGCACTCGAAACATACGAAGACGGTTCAGATGGTCCCGCTTCACAACATGAACTTCTGAAAAAAGAAGGACACTATTGGCACAAAATATAATTTTCTCAAATGAACAATGTTAAATCGGTAGGCATCATCGGTCTCGGCAGGATGGGCGGCAATATCGCCATACATCTGGCGGAACAAGGTATTCAGATCGTCGCATATAACAGAACTCATCAAAAAGCGGTGGAGTTTGCAAAAGTGGCGGGAGCGAATGCGACCGCCGTGGCAACATATGAAGAACTTGCCGCAAAATTACATTCTCCGCGCATTGTGTTACTCTACCTCCCTTCCATGCAACCAACTCACGATGCCATTGTGGAAATCGCAAAATACCTCACACCCGGCGATACCGTGGTAGACTGTGGAAACAATCACTATAAGCAAGCACTTACACACGAGAAAGAATTATCTGAGAAAAGTATTCAATTTCTGGACTGCGGAACAAGCGGTGGCACCGAAGGTGCTCGCCATGGTGCGTGCTTGATGATTGGAGGCAAAAGTGAAACATTCAAAAACGCCGAGTGGCTTTTCAAAGCGATTGCGATGAAAGACGGATACGGATACATGGGCCCAGCCGGCGCAGGACACTTCGTCAAAATGACACATAATGGTATCGAATATGCCATGCTCCAAGCGTATGCGGACGGCTTTCAACTTCTCCATGAAGGGCCATATAGCGCAAATTTAAATTTTGCAAAAATTTCAGATGTATGGAACCACGGCTCAGTCGTACGCTCATGGTTACTCGAACTTGCACAGGCGAAATTCTTTAGTGAGCCTCGCCTCGAAAGTATCTTAGGCTCGGTAGGCGGTGGTGAAACTGGAGGCTGGACAGTCGAGCAAGCACACGCTCAAAATACTCCGGTACCAAGTATCGAACTCGCGGTCAAATTCCGTGAAGAATCACAAAGCAAACCTTCATTCGCAGGGCAAGTTATCGCCGCCATCAGAAACGGCTTCGGCGCACATGAAGTGAAAAAGAAATAGGACACCATCTACATGAAAATATCAAACGCAAAAACCGGCGATATATATGCTTTAAGCAACGCAATCCTTTGGTCATTTTTTCCGATTCTAAGTGCTCTCTCACTGAATTCAATCGGACCGTTTTTTTCTCTCATATTATCAAATACCGTCAGCGGAGCCATCCTCGCACTTATCATGTGGAGAAAAAAACTTTGGCATGAATTGCTAAAAAAAGATCAGTGGAAAAATCTACTTTATATTTCACTTATACTCTCAACCGCATTTTATGGACTCGTATTTCTCGGACTTCAATATACCACCTCTGGCAACGCAGGTATTATTTTACTCATGGAAATTCTATTTTCGTATTTTTATTTCGGACTAAGAGAAAAAGAGAAATTCAACACCGTACATATACTTGGTTCACTTCTCATGATTATTGGGGCAATCACCATACTTTTTCCAGGAAATATCGAAGTAAATAAAGGTGATTTTCTGATTCTCATCGCAACCATGATCGCACCATTCGGCAACGCATTCCAAAAACGCGCTCGCCAATCCATAAGTTCCACAAGTATCGTATTTGGACGTTTCACTTTTAGCCTTCCCTTTCTTTTCATACTTGCATTCATATTTGACCCAATTCCCTCCCTCCAAAACATCCAAACTTCTTTCTTTGCCATCCTCATGAACGGTATCTTCGTATTCGCCCTATCAAAAATTCTATGGGTTGAAGCGATACATCGAATTCCGGTGGCCAGATCTCTCTCTTTCGAAACCATAAGTCCTCCATTAACTCTGCTCTTTGGATACTTCATCCTTTCTCAAACACCAACACTATGGCAAATCCTCGGTGTAATTCCGATTATCATAGGCACCATGTGTATTCTTAAAGACACCCCTACTTCACAAGTACCGCGCGTATCGGAGAAGCCTCGGCACCCTCAATCTTGAGTGGGAATCCAAAGAAGACATACTCCCCGGCCGCAACATCATGTAGATATAAATTTTCGAATACGGAAATCCCCGCATCAAAACAAACATGATGTACAGGATGACTACCACTATGGAGTCGATCAACAGACGGACCATCTACACCCAACGCCTTGATTTGTTTCGAAGCAAGATACTGAGCGGCACTCTCGGTAAGCGCACAAAATTTCTCATCAAACATATTCGGATCCAAAGATGAATTGCGTGTTTTCAGCAGGACAATGAGCCCCTCATGCAACTGTGAATCAAATACTTTTAGGTGCTCCTCCTCTATCAACCCGGTGACAGAAGTAAGATCGAGAACCATCGCATCTCCGCAAAACTTCACCAAACTCAAACAATCTATCGTCGTCGCCCCCTGCACAAAATGTGAAGGTGCATCAGTATGTGTGCCGTTATGAAGTCCCATTCGTACCGTAGAAAGTTCGACGCCATCGTGCAGCAGTTGCTTGACTCGCTCCAAACCGAACTTCGGATCTCCCGGATACGTCGCCATTTTCGCATGAAGAGCGCGCGATACATCGTAAAACTGAGTATAAGAAAATTTCATGTTCATCCATTAAGAAAACACAGACATCAAAACAAAAAACATCCGGATTCACAAGAGATAACCTATTTCTTTCTATTATCGTGGCGATCGAAAATCACCTTGTACGGCCGAGCTTCCTTGGCCTCAAACATATTATACTGATAGGCGACCTTATCACCGAGCTCAGTCCATGCGCGATGCCATTCGTCTATAACCTCAATGGCCTCATTGCAATCCTTGACCTGATGCACGACATTCAAATCTTCTTTATTAAACATACCGCGCGTAAGCACATCCTCCTCAAGCCAATCGATCAAACCATTCCACATATCTCCCACAAGCACGATAGGAATATGAGTCATCTGCTTGATCTGCATCAACTGCCATGTATAGAAAAGTTCCAGACAAGTACCGACCCCTCCCTGCGTCACCACGACAATATTTGCGAGTGACATAAATTCATCCAGTCGAGTGGAAAAACGAGTATGCTCATGCGCAATCTCCACACCCTTATTGATACTCTGTTCAAAAGGAAGTTTGATATTCAAACCAAAAGAATCCACCTCATTCTCATTTGCCGCAGAACTGTGGCCGAGATTCGCCGCCTCCATCGCTCCGGGGCCTCCACCTGTCACAATGTCAAATCCATGCTCGGCAATAGCCTTACCCAACTCATATACTTCCTTATATATGGGATCTCCGGGCTTGGAACGTGCAGAACCAAATACCACAACCCGAAAACGATTTCTTAATTCTTCACTCTCCAGCACTTTTTCAAAATCCGAAGGATTCATGGATGATATTTATGTTAAATTCCCAGTTATTATAACATAATTACCCATTTATTTCCAATGTATAATTCTTGCTTCCCACAGAGAAAAAACCATATTCAAGGCATAGCCGACCATACGACCGATTGACACTTTTGTCTGACAAATGGTATAATGCCAGTGAAAACATGGATACATTATGTATAAGACTATCAACAATAGGGAGTTACTAAGAAATTTCAGAGTACTGAAAATACAACTTTTGAGCGGGCAAATAAGTGAGATCCGTATACCTCAAGAAAATAAGAAGATAATCAAAATGACTGTTGAAGAGGAAATATCGCCTACGGAAGCATTGATTAAATTGGTGGAAAAACATGGCCCATTCAATATTAAAAGACCTGAAGGTGATATTTTTGATTGGTAACAATCGTATATGTTTCTTCTGGACAGTAATGTCGTAATAAATATCCTACGGAAAAACAAGCAAGTACTCTCATATGTTAAACGTATACAAAAATCCCCTTGTCTGCTGAGCGTGATAACAAGATTGGAAGTGTTACTTGGTGCAGTAACCGACAAACAATCTCTCAGTGACATTTCAGAAGTGATCGAAAGATACGCTACACTGCCTGTAGATACTCGGATTGCCGATACCGCTTTTCAAATGAAGTATGAGGATAACGTATCTCTAAAGTTTAAAGATCTTCTTATCGCCGCTACCGCAAAAGAACACGATCTCACTGTTGTCACTTCGGACAAAGATTTCAAAAAACTCAAAGGAGTACAAGTACACTTACTCAAACTATAGAGCGCGGATACCATCGTCATCAACTGCACCCCATACTATTCCCGCAGTTGAGACATTTGTAGCAAGCGCCGTTGCGTACCGTAATGTGACCGCAAGAACAGAGCGGTGCATCACCCATCATGGATGAGAGCGATTTGTTGAATACCGCCGCAGTAGCGGCGGCCTGATCCGCATGGGATACTCCAGAGGAAGAGGAATACGCCGCGCTCTGCGCGGTGGTGGCCTCAGTCTCCTCCGTAATTGCATGCTCTTTGGCGACGGCCTCGTGTATCTTGCGCGTATTGGTGACATCGATCTGAGTGGACTCTGGTTTGATATGGACGAAATCGGTGCGGCCGAGGTATTCCATACCCAGCACGCGAAATATAAAGTCAACCATTGATGTCGCTGTTTTCACATTCGGATGATTGGTCATACCGGATGGCTCAAAACGAGTAAAGGTAAAGGAATCTACAAATTTCTCAAGCGGAACCCCGTGTTGCAAACCGAGTGAGATGGAGACGGCAAAACAGTTAAGAAGACTTCGGTATGAAGCACCTTCTTTGAAGACATCAACAAATATTTCACCGACTTTTCCATCACCATATTCTCCAGTACGGAGAAAGAGTTTTTGCCCGCCGATAGTAGCTTCGACGGTAATACCATTGCGGCGAAGCGGAAGTGCCACTCGTTCTCCGTGTTTCAAACTTGGACCGACGACACCGGCTTGTCCCCCGCTAAGCGGGGTGATTTTTTCAACGACATGTTCTTCTTTCGTATCTTCGTTGTGGGATTTATTAAGCACCTGGGAAAGTTTGCATCCATCGCGGTAAAGAGCAACTGCCTTGAGTCCGAGGTTCCATCCTTCGAAATAAATTTCTTTAATCTCTTCGACAGTGGCGGAATTCGGCAGGTTGACGGTCTTGGAAATAGCACCCGACAAGAACGGCTGAACCGCGGCCATCATATGCACATGCCCCATCGGCGCGATAAATCTTTTCCCGATACCACATGTATTCGCACAATCAAACACCGGCAGATGTTCGTCCTTCAGATAAGGAGCACCCTCAACGGTCTCGGCACCATTTACGTAAAGCACGACATCATTGATCTGCTCCTCCGTCAGAATTCCTTTTAGCGTGAGCGTGTTGATATGAGGTACATATTCGTCGAAGTTTTTTGCCTTGATCACATGCGCTCTCGCATCTTGAATTTGCATATCGGTAAGACCAAGCTTTGAGAAAACCGCATCGGTGAGATGCGGCGCACCTTCGAGCGATCCGGTACCGAGCGCATAGGTGATAATCTCCTTTGTCTGCCCCTCGGAGTAACCGAGATTTTCAAGTGCGCGAGGAATGGATTGATTGACGATTTTGAAATAACCTCCTCCCGCAAGTTTTTTCCATTTGACGATGGCGAAATCCGGTTCAACTCCCGTGGTATCACAGTCCATAAGAAGTCCGATAGTACCGGTAGGTGCGAGCACCGTGGCTTGCGCATTGCGATACCCGTATTTTTCACCGGCTTCCACGACATTATCCCATACTTCCTGTGCAGACATGAGAAGATCCGTCTCACATACGGTCGGATCAATTTTGTACGCGTGATCACGATGCATTCGCATCACATCGAGCATGCTCTGCGCATTCGGCGCATATCCTTCGAAAGCGCCTTTTGAAGCGGCCATCTTCGCAGAAGTGAGGTACCCCTGACCGCACATGATGGCAGTCAGCGCACTAGCGTAGGCGCGGCCACGCTCAGAGTCATACGGAATACCCTTGATCATGAGCAATGTGCCTAAGTTGGCATATCCTAGTCCGAGCGGACGATAGTCATGACTGTTTTTTGCAATTTCCGCGGTAGGATATGAAGACAAATCCACGAGGATTTCCTGTGCCACAAAAAATATTTCACATGCGTGACGATATTCCTCGATACGAAACGTTCCGTCTTCGTTAAGAAATTTTACAAGATTTATAGATGAGAGATTGCACGCGGTATTATCGAGAAACATGTATTCGGAACAAGGATTCGACGCATTGATACGGCCGGTAGTCTTGCAGGTATGCCATTTATTGATAGTGGAATCATACTGCACACCTGGATCTGCACACGCCCACGCCGCCTTCGCAACTTGATCAAACAATTCCTTAGCTTCAAATGTTTCACACACTTCCCCCGTCGTTCTAAAACGCGTCTGCCATTTCTCTCCTTTTCGTACTGCATGCATAAATTCATCGCTGACACGTACGGAGTTATTCGAATTTTGCCCACCAACGGTCTTATAAGCCTCGCCGTTGAAGTCAGAAGAATAACCCGCCTGTACCAGAATGGCGACTTTTTTCTCTTCACGCGCCTTCCAGTTGATAAAATCCGCAATCTCCGGATGGTCCATATCGAGAATCACCATCTTGGCCGCACGTCGAGTCGTTCCACCTGATTTGGTGGCTCCGGCGCCGCGATCCAATACCTCCAAAAATGACATCAATCCGGACGAAGTCCCTCCGCCTGAAAGTTTCTCTTGTCGTCCGCGAATTTTTGAGAAATTCGTACCAGTACCGGAACCATATTTGAAGAGACGTGCCTCCGTCTTCGCCAGCTCAAAAAGCGACATCAAATCATCATCCGCGGACTGGATAAAACAAGCACTGCACTGAGGTCTTTTATAAGCGTTATCGATTTCCTTTATGGTCGAAGTCTCAAAATCAAAATGTAAATTTCCACTGTGTCCCTTAATACCGTATTCGTGCCAAAGTCCGCAGTTAAACCACACCGGTGAATTGAACGCTCCGCGCTGGGTGATAAGCATAAAACTAAGCTCCGCCTCAAACGACTGAGCATCTTCATCGCTTGCAAAGTACCCCCACTCGCGTCCCGTCTGCGCAATCGTATGTGCGATACGGTACACCACCTGCCTCGCGCTCATCTCTCGCCCTACGGTGGTATTCACCCCAGCTTTACGAAAATATTTCGACACGATAATATCCGTGGCAAGCTGAGTCCAATCCTCCGGCACCTCCACATCGTTCATCTCAAACACCACCTTGCCATTTGGCTCGGCAATACGAGAAGTACGATACGCATACTTTATTTCATCAAGCGGATTTGTACCCACCTCGGTATACATACGTTCCACTTTCAAACCGGACTCTACGTCGGTCTTCGAAAATAGAGGTCTCTGAATGGATTTTGCGGACAGTGTTTTCACCGTAGAACTGAGTTTGGAGAGCATGTGTTGATAATTAAAATTTGATAATTATTATGTATCTTACCGGAAGGAAATTCGTCTCGTTACACTCGACATGGAGGCCTCAAAACAAGGTACCTGAGGTGGTGCTATATATTACAAACCACGTAAATATGGTATATCAACTACTCTCGGCCTACTATATATTGTGTCAAAGTCACCGTAGTAGGTACAAAATAGTACAGGACTTTTTGAAAATCAAATACTCTTTTGCAAAACCCACTTGCAACGTAAGATATGAGATGTTGGAACACTGCGCCACGCGCACGTGGCGTGACCCTTCTCCACGGTCCAATCCGCATTCATTGCCCAAATTTCCTGCATCAGCATTTATTCTCCACTTACCCCATATGGAACAAAAGTACGCATACAACATAGAATCGGATAGTCAAGAAACTCCCGACACAATGAAGGACAAAACGGGTGCGAACGAAAGTCCGGAAGAAAAGGAGGAAACTCGGCGAAAGCTCACCACTTATTCGGCGATTATAAAAGATGCTTTCTCGGAAAAAGATGTGCAGGCAATGTGCGATTATTTCGCAAATACTACGAGAACTGAACGTGAAACCATGCTCCAGCAAGCGCCTCTTCTCGCGCATAAAGAAAAGGAATGGCAACGCGAACGCGGAAAGTGGCAGGCTAAAGACACACGTTTTGCCTCTCTTCTGGATAACAAGCTGGAACGAGAAGGTTCCACCGTGGATCGCCGCACCTTGATGGCGGAAGCAATATGGGAAATGGAAATTGGGAATTTGGGAAAAACAGCTCCAAGTTCTATGAGCGACTTCGCCGCAAAGCACGGCAAATTTGACCGATACCTATTCGAGACAAAGCACGGTGGAAAAGCGGTTACATTGCTTGCGGATTTTGATGCGGTTGAGGAACGCGCTCAGAGGGTATTTATGAACAGATTGGCATTTGAATATGGTATGACCGCACGCGCGCATTTCAGAAAAGAAGATGCGGAGGCGCTAATAGAAAAGATGACAAAAGATACGAAAACGCCGGAAAAACGCCTCGCCTTTTTCAATAAAATCGTCGAGGATTTCGCTCCCGCCGAAGCCGAGTTCAATAGCGCACGCGACAAAGTAAAGGAAGAAAATCCCGCCGCACATGACCTCTTCATGAGAATGTATTATCAAAATACGAAAAATCAGACATTCGAACAAAGAGAAGTGGTCTTAAAAAAAGCGGTGGATGAAGTGGAGCAAAGTATGAAGACCTATACGGAACTGCAAAAAACAAATGAAGGTACCACCCAAAAAGATCCGTCTAAAACGAAGAAAAAAGAAGAAAAAAAGTTCGAAAAAATAGAGGATATTTACGCCGCGATTGCAGAATTAAACGGAGAAAATAAAAAAGAGACCGCTGGGAAAAAACCATCTGAAATGACTGAGGCTGAAAGATCCGCCGCATTCGACAGTCTGCAGGAACAAATCATTACCAACGATAGGCAAATTCAAGAACTGCTTTTGCAACGGAAAATTCTCGAAGCGCAACGCCGCGCACTTCTTCACCATGGCGATACGGGGATAGAGGCCGGAGAAGAAAAAGAGAGGGAAATAAGCCGCATCACTCATAAACGCGACCAGGAAATTATCAAAGATTCTGCGCACGAATTACACGGTGAACAAACCGGTGAGAAAGAAGAGTTCGGTGAATTGGAAATACGGGACGATCTCTTAAGTGTCAGCCTTCGCGAAGGAGTTCAGCAGTGGAAAGATAAAGATGATAAAGCGCGCGCAGCGCGCATTTTGACAGATATAGGCGATCAGCACTTGGAAGAAAAAGGATTGCACCTCGGCGTAGTGGTCGATCAAAAAGGCGAAAAAGTCGATGAACAGAGAATGAAAGAACGCATCGAAACGATAGATAAACAGGTAGATACTTTATCGGCGAATAAAATGGGAAAATCCGCAAAAGAGGCGGGACTTTCCAAGGACGACGTAGAAAATGAAACAAACAAAGCCGGGCGAAAAAATCGCCAAGCCCAAATGCAAACAGCATTGGACGCCGTCAAAAAAGCCGCGTAAAATCAACTTACTTTTTTCTTATATTTACACACATGACCGAACAAAAAATCTACGATCTCCTTATTATAGGCACGGGGATGGCGGGGCTTGCATGCGCGGTGTACGCACGACGTTTTAAGATGAGCGTGTTGATCTTGGGAGAGTTACAAGGAGGCACAATTACACAAACACACCTCGTAGAAAATTATCCGGGATATTCTTCGATCAGCGGATTCGAGCTCGGGATGAAATTTGTGGAACACGCAAAATCGGTTAATGCGGAAATGAAAAGCACGAGTATTGTGTCAGTAAAAAAGCTAATGAAATTTGAAGGGGGAGGGATAGACGGCAAAGCCGTGTTTTCCGCAACGAATAAAAAAGGAGAACTGTTTCTCGGACACTCTATCTTGATCGGTACGGGACTGACACATCGACATCTCGACGTGCCCGGCGAAACGGAATATACCAACAAAGGAGTATCCTACTGCGCGACCTGCGACGCCCCCCTATACAAAGGCAAAAAGGTGATCGTGGTCGGCGGCGGTGATAGCGCATTCAAAGAGTCCCTTTTCGTGGCGGAACATGCGAGCGAAGTGACGATCATGTATCGCGGCTCGAGAGAAAAAATACGCCCGGAACTCATCAACTTGCAACGCGTGGAAGCTAATCCGAAAATAAAATTAATGCTAAATACAGCGATCAAAGAAATTCATGGTGATGGTAATCGCGTAACGCACGTGACACTCGGTGACGGAAGTGTGTTCGCCACAGACGGCGTTTTCGTCGAAATAGGCGGCACCGCCCGCTCCGAATTCGCGGAGTACCTCGGCTGTGCACTGGACTCACATAAACAAATCATCATTGATCGTTATTCACGCACCAATGTGGAAGGCGTGTTCGCCGCGGGAGATGTCACGGATTCCGAATGGAAACAAGGCGTGGTCTGCGCCGCAGAAGGTGCCGCCGCCGCCTACAGCGCCTACAACTATGTCTCGAAAATTAAACTTAAAATCACTTAAATGAATTGGTTTGCAATGCTCCTCACCGTAGGTGGACTCTGCTTATTTGAAATAGTAAGCAGTATCGATAATGCGATTATTAACGCGGAAGTATTACATACGATGCAACCCAAAGCCAGGAAATGGTTTTTACTCTGGGGAATTTTGATTGCAGTATTTATCGTACGTGGAATACTGCCTTGGCTGATTGTGTTTTTTACCGCACCAGAGCTTGGATTTATCGGCTCCCTCACCGCCACTTTCAGCAGTGACCCCGCCGTACATGCGGCGATTGAATCTTCAGCACCGATTCTCCTGAGCGGAGGAGGAACATTCTTAATATTTTTATTTTTCCACTGGTTGTTTTTGGAACCGAAAAATTTCGGAATTAAAGGAGAAAAGTTTTTTTATACTCAAGGCGTGTGGTTTTACGCCATAGTTTCGGTTCTACTTTGCGTCATAGTATGGCTTTCTCTTAAAGAAAATCCCACAATGGCATTTGGAGCGGTAGTTGGTTCTACTGCATTTTTCATCACACACGGCTTCAAAGAAAACGCGGAAAAAGCCGAAGCAAATATGTTACAAAAGGGAGGACTGTCGGATATCAGTAAAATTATGTACTTGGAAGTCATCGACGCCACTTTTTCCATCGATGGTGTTTTGGGAGCCTTCGCCTTTACCTTATCGGTTCCTCTCATTTTACTGGGCAACGGCCTCGGAGCGATTGTAGTACGACAACTAACCATAGGCAACATCGACCGCATAAAAAAATACATATACCTCAA
>CAYHQD010000010.1:0-19972 GCA_964358905.1 uncultured Candidatus Peribacteria bacterium | reverse complement strand
TTTTTCATACAACTTCCATTTTAGCGAAAGTTGCATTTCAAAGTCGAATTTTCAAAATTGTTATAACGTAAAATTCTCCGATGATTGTGATAATTGCAGTGATTCGATGTTTCTTCGCAACTGTCGCGGGGTGAAAAATTCAATGTTTTGTTACGGCCTTGAGCGTAAAGAGTTTTGTTTCTTTAATCAACAACTTCGCAAAGAAGAGTATGAAAAAAAGCTGAATGAATATCGCGTTGATTCCCATGCGAGTTTGGAATACTTGAAAAAAAGTTGGGGACAATGGTCGTCACAGTGGCCGAAAATACGTCAAATCATTCTCAACTCCGAAAATTGTTCCGGCGATGCAATTTACGATAGTCGAAATGCTCACGATTGTTACAATGTGACTAAATTGGAGGATTGTCGATATGTTCTTAACTCAAGAGATGTAAAGGATTCTTATGATTTTTTCGCATACGGTATGGAAACCGCGCTTTGTTACGAATGCGTCACCATTGCGCATTGTTATGAGTTGAAATTTTGCAATTACTGTATGCGGTCGAGTTATCTTCAGTATTGTGATACATGCTGGGGCTGTGAAAATTGTTTCGGATGTATCGGTTTGAAGGATGGAAAATATTGTATTTTCAATAAACAGTATTCAAAGGAGGAGTACGAATTGCTTATGCCACAAATAGTTGAACATATGAAGAAGACGCCATACGGGAACGGAGAGCCTGCTTCGCTTCGCTTTGCAGTGGAGTATGGTTCTTTTTTTCCTGAAAAATTCTCAATCTTTCCTTATGAAGATACTTTGGCTCAAGATTATTTTTCTCACTCAACTCAGGAAAAAGATGTATTAATGCCTGAAGGAGTTTTGTCATTGGATACTCTCCCTGACCTCGTATCGGATACCGACTTTTCAATTGCGCAAAATATATATTTTTGTTCTTCTGAGAAAAAACCATTCAAATTTCAAAAACGTGAATTGGAGTTTTATAAAAAAACAGGAGTGGCCGTGCCGCGTGTCTCTTTTGAACAAAGATACTTAAAACGGAATGAATTGATACCGTTCCATTATTGATTCAAAACAGCAAGAGTTTCTTTCACGGTTAAATTTCCAGTTTTTTTTAATGAAACACGGTTTTTATATTTTTGCAGTAAGGGTGTTATAAACTCATCAGCCCATGAAGGTGTCAATACATCAACTCCATCGAAATCAATTTCAATTTTTTCTTATCATTCATTTCACGCAAAAGTTGTTGTATTGCCAGATATGCTTCTCTACCTGCTGGACGCGATATGAGGGTGGTACCAATTTTTTTTAAATCTATACGCATTTTATTAATATGAAATAATTGCTATGCAACCATCAATATTATTTTCATTTTGTTTTATTATCATTTCTTTATTTTTTTTCTCTATATATAATTTAGCATTTCCAGACGAGAATTCTATTGATAATGCATTATGCTCTATTGCTGATCTTACGAATTTTAAACCATTACCTCTGGATTCGGGTGCTCGTCCTGATAATTTTTCTGTAAAGGCCGTATAAACAGCTTCTTCATCATTTTTCAGGCTTGGTCTTACTTTTTTTAAAGTGCTAAGTATACCTTGCCCTCTATCCGCGAGTACAATTTTTTTATTATTTAAGTCATGCGCGAAGAATGTCCCCGGGACATCTTTCCATTTTCCAATGTTATGATCATACGAATTATTCCCGACTTCTCCCATAATGGCGGTAAGTAAATCTGCGAGGTTTTTTGGAATAGAGTTGTTCATAGCTTCTTTCGATATTCGTATTACTCTTGCATTAAAAATATCTCGTGTTTGGCAGTAATATTCTTTCGCGGCTTCAACCGGCTTTTTACTCTCCACCCATTCCCTTGCGATGTCGACTGTATTATTCCCTCCGTTTGATTGACTCTTATTTAAGAATTTTTGAATATCTTCAATCTTATACAGGCGTTTACTTGTTTTTGTTGGCCTAAAGGATTTTAAAATACCTTGTTGATCCCAGTTTCGAAGAGTGTCGATAGAGACCGCAAGCATTTTAGAAGCTTTTGAAATTGTTATTAATTCTCTATCCATTCTAGGTAAAACTAGGAAATTCTGGGTAAAACTAGGAGAAATCAGGTAAATTTTATCAAATCTCGGCGAAATTAGCAAATCAATTGATCGAATCCCTTACTTTGCAATTGATCTTCACGATTTAAAGGTAAGAACTTTTATAGTGTATTTTGTGAGATTTTCCCAGTCCTCTATCTTGAGTCTCTCTGCTCTTAGATTTGGATCGATGCCGGTTTTAGTGAGGAGTTTTTTCGTATCTTCAACCGATATTTTGAAAAAGTTCATCAGATTATTATATAGCTTTTTTCGGGGAGAGGAAAACCCGGCTTCAACGAGTTTGAAAAAATCCACTAGATTGATTTTCGTGAGATCGATTTTCGGTTTGTCAAAAACTTTTATTTTGAGAATGGCGGAATTTACTTTTGGAGCGGGATAAAAAGATGAGGCTGGTACGCAGTCAATGATTTCCGGACTACCGAATATTTTTATATTCAATCCGAGTACGGATTCTTTTTTCTTGTCTACGATTTTTTGTGCGACTTCTTTTTGTATCAAAAATATAATGATTGAAGGGATGATCGGTGTGATGGCGGATGTGAGATTTTGCAGGTATTGATCTTTGAGAAAATGCCGAAGAAGCGGGGAGGTGATGAAATAGGGGATATTGGCGATGATTTTGTAGCCGCTCTTTATATGCGAATCGGCGACATCGAATTTAAGTGCGTCCATATGAATCGGTTTCCAATTTGCCAGCTCGTCTTGTGGATGCAGTTTTTGCATGTTTTGTGTCACAATTCGAACCATATCCGAGTCCATCTCGAGAGATGTGAGATTTTTTGTTTTCTTTAGAATTTCGTGTGTGAGTGTGCCCAGGCCCGGACCGATTTCAAGCACTTGATCATCTCCATGAATATCACCAGCGGTAATTATTTTTTTCAGCGTGGCTTTATCGACGAGAAAATTTTGGCCGAACATTTTTTTCGCGCGAGTTCCATGTATGCGGAGTAATTCTTTTATATCGTCGATATTTGTAAGATCGAAACTATTCATGTGGGGTGGAAATTTTGATAAGTTTTGTTTGATCGGTTTTGCCGCTTATTATGCTGATGCAACTTTTTGGTGCGTTCCATTCTTCACTTAGAAATCGTATCAGTTCTTCGTTCGCTTTTCCTTTTTCGGGGACTGCTTTGATCCGAATTTTTATCGTGCCATCCGACATGGTTTCCATGATTTCATTTTTTGATGATTTCGGTAAAACTTTTACTCTGATATATTTGGGAGGTTCCATTTGTGTGATTTACCTTGCGAGTCGACGCTGAAATAATTTGCGTATTTCCTCTATCACCAATATGCCGAGTGAAGTGACTATTACCATCGTCCATTCTTTTACCGTTAAGTGTGTGGTCTCCAGAAGTCCTTGGATGAATGGTATTTCGACAAAGAAGAGTAGGGTAAGTATGGAGACGAATATTGCTCCGAGCAACCAGATATTTTTGAATATGCCGATGCTGAAAAGTGACAAGTTTGCGCTTCGCGCGTTAAACGCATTTACCATCTGAATAAGTACCAATACCGCAAATGCGCTGGATACGCTTTTTGTGTAGGCTAGCGAACTCTCATCTATAGCCGTACCCCATGTCCATCCGTAGTTATAGAGTTGATAAACGAAAAGTCCCGTGACGAGTACGCCTATGAATACACCCACATATATAAATCGTGCGATGAAATATGTTTGCATGATTTTCGCTTTCGGATCGCGCGGTTTTTCTTCCATGACTTTTTGCTCTGATGGTTCCACTCCGAGTGCGAGTGCGGGTAATACATCGGTACCTAGATTTACGCAGAGTATCAGGATTGCCGTAAGTGGCGCGGGCAAATTAAACATTATGGCGAAAAAAATAGTAAAGAGTTCGCCGATATTGCTTGAGAATATGTAAAATAAATATTTTTTTAAATTTCCGTATATTGTGCGGCCTTCTTGGATTGCGTTGACGATGGTGTTGAATTTATCGTCCGCGAGCACCATATTTGCAGCCTCTTTACTCACGTCTGTGCCCGTAATGCCCATTGCCACTCCTATATCTGCGCGTTTCAATGCGGGCGCATCATTGACTCCGTCACCAGTAACCGCTACGACTTCTCCCATTTGTTTGAGAGCTTCCACGACAGTCAATTTATGTGCTGGACTTACTCGTGCGAATACGATGCAAGGATATGTTTTAAATATTTTCTTGAGCTCAGGCATGTGCATTTTTTCCAATTCTTTTCCGGTGACAATGCGTACATTGTCACCTTCCACAATGCTTAATTCTCTGGCGATAGCTTCCGCCATAAGGCCCTGATCTCCCGTTACGACGTAAATTTTTATACCCGCTTTTTTTGTCAGTGCCACTGCGTCTTTCACTTCTTCGCGTGGAGGGTCAAGCATGCCGCTCAGTCCTATAAATATCATTCCACTTTCAACTTCATCTTGCGAATATTTTTCTTTTTCGCGCAGATTTGTTTTGTAGGCACATGCAATGACTCGAAGCGCTCTGCGCGCCATGTCTTCGTTTAATCGCATATAATGGGTTCTTTCCTGAGTGGTGATCTCGTGCACTTTCCCTTGTCTCAGAATATGTGTGCATTGAGGTAATATCGATTCGGGCGCGCCTTTGGTGAAAGAAGATACCGTTTTACCGTTTTGACTTTTTGAGATGCGATATACGACACTCATCCGTTTACGCTCCGAATCGAAAGGTAGCTCATATAGACGTCTCGCGGTTTTCTCGAGTTTTTCTTTTGTGATGCCAGCCTTTGCGGACATAGTGAGAAGGGCGGCTTCGGTCGGATCGCCGAGTATTTCCGTGTGAGATGAAGTTTGGATTAATTTGGCGTTATTGCAAAACACGGCCGCTTCAAACATCAGATATGCGGTTTCGGCGAGAGCTGGGTATCGCGCCTTGATTTCATCAAAGGTGATATGTTGTCCCTCATGATGCACCACGGATGCGATGATTTTTTTCGCTTTGAAATGTATGTCTCCCTTCGGCTCGTAGCCGACTCCGGTGAAGATAACGTTGTAGTCATCGAAATGAGCCTCCTCCACCGTCATCTCATTTTTTGTAAGTGTGCCGGTTTTATCCGTGCAAATTACCGTGGTGGAGCCGAGGGTTTCCACGGATGCGAGTTGTTTCACGATGGCATTTTTCTTCGCAAGTCGCTGGACACCGATGGCGAGTGCGATGGTAATGGTGGCCGGTAATCCTTCCGGCACTGCGGCGACTGCTACCGATACGGAAAAGAGAAATGCCTCCACGAAACTTCTCCCTTGTATCAGTATTCCGACTGCGAAAAGAATGACCGAGATTACCAAGGTGATTTTCGCCACAAACATACCGATTTTGAAAATTTCTTTTTGAAGTGGGCTTTTGTCTTTTTCGGTGGTTGTGGTGAGGCGTGCGATTTTTCCAAATTCGGTTTGCATGCCGATGGCGATTACCACACCTTTCCCCGTCCCGCGTGACACCGAGGTGCCCATAAATGCGATATTTCGTTTTTCCGTAAGCTGTGCGTTTTTGTCGCTGACGATTTCCGCTGTTTTCGTCACCGGTGTGGATTCGCCGGTCAAGGTCGCCTCGGAAATTTCCAATTCTCCCGTTTCGAAGAGGCGGAGATCGGCGGTTATTTTGTCACCTTCGTTGAGAATGACTATGTCGCCCGGTACTAGTTCGGTTGCGTCAATCAGCATCTCTCTTCCATCTCTTACCACGCGTGCGTGGGGTGATACCATCTTCTTCAATGCTTCGAGTGCGCGTTCCGCGCGGAATTTTTGTATAAATCCGATGAATGCGTTCAGGATGACGATAAAGAATATGACTCCCGCATCGATTTTTTCTCCCGCGCCGAGCGAAATCAATGCCGCGATGATCAAAATGACCACCATCAAATCCTTGAATTCTTCCAGAAGTTGAATGATCCACGATTTTTTTCCGGTATCCTTGAGTTCATTGAGACCATATTGTTTCAATCTTTTTTCCACTTCGGCGGATGACAATCCTTTTTCGGATGTCTTATATCGACTGAATACTTCTTTAATGTGGAGCGTGTGATGCATGCAGGTTTTTATTTAAGGTTTTTTCTTCGCCACTTTTCTATCTCACCGTGATTGCCGGAAAGCAGTATATCAGGAACTTTCAGTCCCTCGTATTCCGCGGGCTTTGTATAATGAGGGTACTCTTTTTTGCGGCCGAGTTTTTTTGAGAATGACTCTTCCTGATGTGAATATTCGTCTCCGAGCACGCCCGGTATCAGCCGCGCCACCGCATCTATCATCACCATAGCTCCCAATTCTCCCCCCGTGAGCACGAAATCCCCGATGGAAATTTCCATATCCACGAACGTATCAATCACACGTTGATCTATCCCTTCATATCTGCCACAGATCAGAATCAGCTCCTTGTGGTGTTTTGCGAACTTTTCCGCAGTTGTCTGTTTGAAACGCGTTCCCTGTGGAGTGAGATATATTACAGGGCCGCTATTCGTCTTTTTTATCGCCCGTATTGCATCGTAGAGTGGCTGACAGGTCATGAGCATCCCCGAGCCTCCGCCATATGGGGTATCGTCAACTTTGCGGTGTTTATCTTTTGAAAAATCCCGAATATTAATCAGTTCCACTGTAATCAGCTTCTCATCCAATGCGCGTTTCAGAATCGAGTCACTGAGATATGAGGTAAACAAGTCGGGGAATATGGTGAGAATGGTGAAGTGCATGGAAAAGCATTGTTATTTTGAGAACGATCTATCCTCTGAAATTGTACCACCCCACTCATGTCCATAAAATCTAAAAATAAAATAATTTCAAGATCGCGCGCTTGACAAGTATGCATAAAATCATATAATGTCAACTCTTATCTAAATAATTACTATGTCTGTGAATCCAGGTAGCACACCCGATCCCGATAGGATTTACCAAGTACCTTCGGACTGGCAACGTTGTGAAGTTAGTGTTGCTCTACCTAAAGGGTCTGAAGCCGATGAAGGGCCTTTAAAAGTTGCAACGAATGCGCTTGGTATTATAAAGGGCGTTCAAGCCGTACGTGAAGGTGCGAGAGTTGTTTTAACTCCCACCGGTGAACCCGTGTTGCCTAGATTTTCTACCACGTTAAAACTTCTTGCAGATACCGGAATGAAAGTGGAGTTCAAGTAGTTCTTCTAACTAGCGTTTCGACCATTGTGGTGCTCTTCTCGCACTTTTGAGACCTGGTTTCTTTCGTTCTTTGATGCGTGGGTCGCGTGTGAGAAAGCCGGCCTTTTTGAGAGTAGGGCGGAGCATGATATCCGCTTTGGTCAATGCACGTGAGATACCGTGTTTGATGGCGTCGACTTGCGCGCGGTGTCCGCCGCCTGCCACATTTATCTGAATATCGTATGATTTGAGTGCGTGTACGGCGCGAAGGGGAGCCCACGCTATTTCTTCGAAATCTTTTCCATTGATAAACTCAGTCATTTTTTTGCCGTTAACTATAAAACTTCCCGTTCCTTTTTCGTATAGACGTACGCTCGCAATGGCGGTCTTTCTCTTGCCGATTGCGTGAAAATACTTACCCACGCGACCCTTTGGCATAGTGGCTTCCGCGGATTCTTTGTGGCGAGAAGAGGGTTCAACTGCTCCGCTTCGCTTCGCAGTTTTGGTAGCTTTTGGCACGATAGATAAAGTTAGAAATAATTAGAGAGTGATTTCCGTAGGATTTTGCGCAGTGTGCGCGTGAGTCGCGCCGGCATATACTTTCAACTTTCGCATCACAAATTCACGCAGTTTGTTGTCAGGAATCATGCCGCATACCGCCTCTTCGATAAGTCTTGTAGGATCTTTGGCTTTTATGTCCTTTGCTAAAGTGAGTCTGATATTTCCCAGGTATCCACTGTGAGATCTATATATTTTCTGCGCTTCTTTCTTACCGGTAAGTTTTACTTTTTCGGCATTGATAACTACCACATAATCTCCGCAATCGAGATGCGGGGTGAAGGTTGGCTTAGTTTTACCTCTCAAAATCTGAGCGATTTTTGTAGCGATGCGTCCAAGTACTTTACCATCGGCGTTCACCAGGTACCACTTTCTCTCTATTTCTCCTTGTTTTGCAACGAATGTTTTCACTGTGGAAACTTTATGAAATAAGTTCTAGCACTACAATCGGCGCGTTATCTCCGGCTCGATTTTTGAATTTGGTGATGCGGGTGAATCCGGATGTCCTTTCTTTGTAGCGTACTTTCAACACCTCTATAAGTTTGCGAGAGGCGTTCGGATCCAATACCACTTTGTTTATCTCACGAATGGCGTTTACAGGATCTTTCTTCTTTGCGTGCATGATCAAGCGTTCTACTACGGGAGCCGCGAGCGATGCGCGTTTCTGAGTTGTTTTGATGCGTTCATGAAGGATAACGGATGTGGCGAGGGCACGAACGATTGCTCCGCGATGGTCGCTTTGTACATTCAGCCCTGATTTGCTCATTCCATGTCTCATGATACGAAGTTAAAGTTGGAGATTATTCGTCTTCAGATAGTTTCAGCCCCCTCGGGTCGAGTGCCGCCTCCACTTCCGTGAGCGCCTTTTTACCAAAACCACGCAAGTTTGTCAATTTACTTTCCGTGCATTTGGTGAGCTGTTCGATCGAGCCGATACCTCCGTTGATAAGAGAATTGAGAGTACGAGGAGAGAGTCCGAGAATTTCAATTGGTGTATATTTCTCTTGTGCTGGCTTCTGACTTTCCGCCTCTTTTTGTTTCGCAAGGATGCTTTGAACATCGCTCATGAACTCAGCTTCCACGGGCATATCGGAAGCATCGAAAAGGCCAAAGTATGATTTGAGTACGTTCGCGGCGAATTTAAGCGCATTTTCCGGAGTTATGCTTCCGTTGGTTTCCACCTCGAGAAGAAGTTTGTCCAAGTTGGTCATTTGACCCACGCGGGCGGCCTCTATGTCGTAGCGTACTTTTCTCACCGGAGAGAAGATGGTATCAACCCAGATAAGCAGAGCATCGTCATTTTGCTTCCTATCGGATACCGGGATGTATCCCACACCCTTTTCTACGAAAATTTCCATATTCAGCTTTCCTTTTTCATCGAGGGTAGTGATATAGAGATCCGGATTCAGAATCTCCACTCCCGTAGGTACTTTAATATCTTTCGCTGTGACAACTCCTTTTTTCGTTACATGTAATGTAAGTGTAGCCGGCTCTTTACTTTCTTTTTTCAGGCCGAGAAGTTTCAAATTCAAAATCATGTCCAGCACGCTGTCTTTTACACCGGGAAGAGTTGTATATTCGTGCGCGACTCCATCGATTTTTATGCCTGCAACCGCGGCGCCCGGCAAGGAGGAAATAAGTACTCGGCGCAATGCATTGCCGAGGGTCATGCCGTAGCCCGTAGGAAGTGGTCCTACTTCGAAAGAAGCCAAGTTCCCGGACGATTTGACCAGGACGATTTTCGGCAAACCGATTTCTTCTTGAATTTGGTGCATAGTCAGTAGGGTAAATGATTAAAGTTTGGTGATAGTTGTACTTTTCCTGACGGAGCGGATGTAGTAATAAGATATAATTCAGGGAGCGTGAGCCCCCGACGTGTCGGGGCTGGGGGAAAAGTAATCGCGAAGCGATTACTTAGAGTAGAATTCCACGATCAATTGGCTGTTCATCGCTTGTTCGAGCTCATCTTTTTCCGGCAGTCGCTTGATAGTGATGCCCAATTTTTTCGTGTCAGCTTCAAGCCATCCGGGGACTTTGTATTTACTGTTTGTCTCAAGATTTAATTCAAAAAGCTTGCTTTTTTTCGCACGTTCAGTCGCTTCAATCTTGTCACCTACGCTCAGGAGAACAGAAGGGACATCCACTTTTCGTCCGTTTATCATGAAGAGTCCGTGAGATGCCATTTGTCTTGATTGGAATCTGGTTACCGCGAAACCGGCACGATAGATTATGTTGTCGAGTCTTCGTTCCAAAAATCTAATGAGCTCATCACCGGTAACTCCATTGGATTTTTCCGCTTTATCATAGTAGCCTCGAAATTGCTTCTCAGAGACATTGAAAAGGATACGCGCTTTCTGTTTTTCTTGGAGCTGTCTGCCGAACTCTGATAATTTTGAAAATTTTGAACGCCCATGCATTCCGGGTGGATACCCTTTTTTTGTCAAAATCTTATCGTACTTCGGAGTACCGATCAGGTTGATTCCGAGTCTGCGTACAAGTCTTGCTTTTGGTCCTCTACGTGTTGACATTGGCTGATGTTAGAATTTATGGAGATATGGTATCCCCGATCTGTTGATGGATGGGGGTAACCTTTATTATATTTGCCGTGTGGTTACACACGTCTTGGTCGGGCCTTACGGCATCCGTTATGTGGGAAACCGGTCAAATCTTCGATAGAAAGAAGTTCAAGACCTCCTGCTATTAGTCCGCGGAGAGCCTGGTCTTTGCCAGGTCCGATGCCTCTTACAAACACACGAACTTTTTTCAGCCCGAACGGCGCCACTTTTGTCACTGCGGTCTCTGCGGCCACTTGTCCCGCATATGGAGTGGATTTTCTCGTACCTTTGAACCCGCTATTACCTGAGCTACTCCATGCAAGCACGTTACCCTCGGAGTCAGTGAGGCTTATAAGGGTATTGTTGTAGGTTGCATTTACGTACGCTCGACCCTGCTCAACAATTCGTTTTTTTACTTTTTTAGTTACCATTATGGTTAAAATTATTTCTTAGTTTCTTTCTTGCGTCCGGATCCCACAGTTACTTTCTTTCCGCGTTTGGTGCGTGCGTTGGTCTTTGTGCGCTGTCAGCGAACCGGAAGATTTCGTTTGTGGCGGTATCCTCTGTATGAACCAATGTCCTGCAAACGTTTAATATCCATCGACACTTTTCTTCGCAGATCACCTTCGGTAGTGTGTTTTGCTATTTCATCACGAAGCAATCCCACCTCATCTTCAGTGAGGTCATTCACTCGCGTATCGAGATTTACTTTGAGTTTTTCTAAAATTTGTCTGCTGAGAGATCTGCCTATACCTTTTATATAAGTGAGACCCACTTCAATCCTTTTTTCCTTTGGAAGATTAACACCGGCGATACGAGCCATTGTAGAGGTAGCTTAAATATATATTATCCTTGCCTTTGTTTGTGTTTGGGATTTTTTTTGCAGATCACGCGTACGACACGCTTTCGTCTTATCACTTGGCATAGGTCGCAAATTTTCTTCACAGACGCGCGGACTTTCATGTTGATTACAATTGAATAATGAGTACTTAATTGACCTATTGTTGGTCGGAATCATTTTCCCCTTCTTTCTCTTCAACCGATGGCTCGGGAGCGATTGGTTCTGAGGATGGGGATGCAGAGGGGAGGAAAGCCGCCTCACTACGTTCGGCGCTAGGCCTCGACTTATGACGGAAAGTAATCCTTCCCTTCGTCATGTCATAAGGAGAAAGCTCGATATTTACATAATCCCCCGGAATAATCTTGATATAATTTACTCGCATTTTACCGGAGAGGTGGCCTTGAACGATGAGTCCGGAAGGATAATTTTCGTCCACGATCTCTACTTTGAATTGTGCGCCGGGAAGGCAATCAAGGACCCTCCCTAAAACCTCAATCTTACTGTTCGAATCGTTCATAAACTTCGTCTTGATGGACGGTTCCCAAGAAAAATAGCTCCTGGATTCTACTTAAAAGGTATTGCCCATGCAAGAAAAAAGATGTGTTATCTTATAAACTCCTTGACAGGCCGATAATTTTGTTTTTATTTGCGCTTTTTGGCTAGTTCATCGTTTCGTTTGGCCGCAGAGTGAGAATTTCCACTCCGCTTTCGGTGACGAGTATGGTGTGTTCCCATTGGCACGCGAGTGTATGGTCCTGAGTCACAATTGTCCAGCCGTCTTCGAGAGTTACAATTTCCCCCGTATTCATACCTATGATCGGTTCTATGGCAAATGTGTAACCTGGTTTCAATGCTATGCCACTTCCCTTTTTTCCATGATTTGGAACATGTGGTTCTTCATGGAGATGCTCACCAATACCATGTCCGACCAGATCTTTTATGACGTGGTACCCACCGTTTGTCACTACTGTTTCGATTGCGTTGCCTATATCTCCAAGGTGATTTCCGGGTCGCACTTGAGCGATACCTTTGTATAACGCTTTCTGGCAGATCTTCACAAACGTGCGAGTGGAGCTCTCCACATTTCCCATGCAATATGTTACCGCTGAGTCGGTATACATTCCTTCGTAAATAACTCCGCAGTCCACCGTGATTTTGTCCCCCTCTTTTACTACTTGATTTTTTCTCGGGATACCGTGCACCACTTCATGATTTATTGCGAGACATACCGTGGCCGGGAATTTATAAAGTCCTTTGAATCCCGGGATCATGCCGTGATCTCTGATATATGTTTCGGTGAAACGATCGATCATCTCTCCGGTTACTCCTGGTTGGATCACTTTTTCGAGTTCATACAAAACTCCCGCAAGTACTTTTCCACCCTTGCGCATCGCTTCTATTTCTACCGGCGTTTTGATGCGAGTTTGCATAGTTGGATTTATTTGCAAAGCGGATCTAACGCTTTGAAGGCCAGTTCACTTACTTCATCTATCGTACCTGTTCCTTCAATCTCTATCATTTGTCCGTTGGCCTTATATTTTTCTATCACGGGCATAGTTTCGTTTTCATAGGCGGAGAGTCTTGTTTTTATACTCGCCTCGTTGTCGTCGTCTCGCTTCACCAGTTCACTACCACATTCACCGCAGATGTCTTTTTCGTAAGATGCGGGGAATACCGATTTGCATTTGGAACAAATTTTACGTGTCAGCAGGCGATCCATAGCCATCTCTTTTGGTATGTAAATTAGGACGCCCTTGAATCCGCGCGCGTGGCGCGCCATCAATGCGTTGAAACTTTCCATTTGCTCCATAGAGCGTGGAATACCGTCGAAGAGGACGCACTCCTTGGCGCTGACTTTCGAAAGAAAGTTTTCTATTATCTCCATCACGACTTCATTCGGAACTAAGTATCCTGCGTTGATAATTGCGCGGACTTTGAGACCCAACGGGGAATCTTCTTTTGCAAGTTTGCGTAATTCACCGCCAGTTTCAAACAGCGCCATGCCGTAACGTTCAGCGATTCTTTTTCCCTGTGTTCCTTTCCCGGAACCTTGAATGCCGAAGAGGATGATATCCATTCTAATAGAATTTGTCGTAGTTGTGCATCGCGAGTTGCGCGCTGACCTGGCGCATTAATTCCAATACGACACCTACGATGATGATAAGTCCGGCACCGCTTATTAGTACGGGTATTGCACCGGTGGAACTCTGTGAAGTAAGTGCATTGAGGATCATCGGAGATGCGGCGATGAAACCGAGGAAGATGCCGCCGAACAGAGTGAGGCGGTTGGCAATTTTGCCAAGGTATTCACTGGTCTGTTTGCCCGGACGAAGACCCGGTACGAAACCTCCTCTCTTTTGGATGTTATCCGCAATTTGATCCGGATTGAAAGTGATGCTCACATAGAAGAAAGAAAAAGCGATGATTAAAACAGTATAGAGAGATATATAGAGCGGTCCGGTTTGATTGAAGTATGTACCAACAAAGGTAACGAACTTTTGTGCGATAGGGTCGGTGGAAGTTTGAAAAAATTGCGCGAGTACGCTCGGGAATGCGATAAGTGACACTGCAAAGATGATAGGTATCATACCTGCTTGATTGACGCGAATTGGGAGGAAGTTCTGTTTGAGCGCCTGTCCTCTACCTCCGTAGGAGATCGGTACATTGCGATGACTTTCCGCTACGATGACCACCAAAATAGTCAGTAAAATGATAAATATCGCCATGCCTGCAAATGGTACGAGCTTTGATGAATCCTGGCTTGCAATCTGCAATGAAGAAGCGATTTGAGGAGGTATGGCCGATAGGATGCTGGTCATGATGAGCAAGGATACTCCGTTTCCGATACCGTTCTCAGTGATTAGATTGCCGAGCCATACCATGACGAGAGTACCGGTGGTGATGATCAGCATAATGGGAAGTACAATATATGGATCTCGGATGTTCTCAATGATTGGAAGAGCTCCGGCACTTGTATTTATCAAGACGAGCATGCCGTAACTTTGTAAAAAAGCCAGTGGCAAAGTCAAATAGGTGGTGTAACGATTGATTCGCGCTCTTCCCATTTCACCTTCTTTTGAAATAGCTTCGAGGCGTGGTACGATCACCGTAAGTAATTGAATGATAATGGATGCATTGATATAAGGAGAGAGTCCCATGAGCACTATCGAGAAATTTTCCGCGGATCCTCCCGTGAGAAGCGAGAACGCACCAAGTGCACCACCTGCCTGAGTCGAGAATAACGCTTGCAAATTCGCCAGGTTTATTCCGGGGATAGAAATCTGAATCAATATGCGATAGATCAACAAAATGCCGAGCGTATACATAATCTTATTGCGCAGATCTTTTGTGTGCCAGATTTGTTTGAGATAGTTGAACACGATGTATGCTTATTTTTGAATAATTATTTTTTCACCTTTACCGCTTTCTTTTTCTTGGCTGGCGGCGTCTTACTTTTCTCCACCTTCGCCAGCTTCTCTTTCTTTTCCTTTTTTATGGCTCCGATATTAAGCGTCCATTTTGCTTTTTCCACTTTTTCCTTTGCGGACTCGGATACGGCGTCGACGGTCAGTTCGAATACTTTTTTAATTTCTCCAGTTCCCAAAAGTTTCACGGGTCTGTTCGCATTTGGAATCAAACGTGCATCTTTGAGCATCTGCTTGGTGATTGCCGCGCCTGTTTCGAAATTCGCTTCGAGATCACTCACGTTAACCACTTGGTATGTGCATTTATCCAAAGATTTGAAACCGTGTAATTTGGGCATACGGCGGAGAAGGGGAGTTTGGCCTCCTTCAAATCCGGCTTTTACTCCACCTCCGGTACGAGAATTTTGTCCCTTACAACCTTGACCTGAAAATGTACCATGATTTCCACCGCGGCCGACGCGTTTTTTCTTCTTAGGATTGATTGATACGAGTGAATGTAATTGCATTTTCGATATAAGTTATAAAATGTTCCGATAAATATTATTCGGCTTTTTCCTTTGGTTCAGTATTTTGCTCAACTTTCTTTGGTTCTTGTTTCGGAGTCGGTTTTTGGACGGGTTTTGCATCTGGTTTTGCATCCGGTTTGACCGCGGCCGCCGCTTCAACCGGTGCTTCCATTTTTGGAGCCGCTACCGGTTCTTCTTTTTTAATTCTCTTTATATAAGGGTTTTCTCTGAGCATAGAGAGCGCTTCATAAGTTGCGCGGGCGGCGGAAAGTTTGTTGCTTGAGCCGATTGATTTGGAGAGAATATTCTTGATGCCGGCGAGATCCACTACTTTACGCACCGCGCCGCCCGCGATAATTCCCGTACCTGGTCCGGCAGGCATAAGAAGCACATATGCGGCCTTGAATTTATGTTTAATCTGATGTGGAATTGTGTCATTGATAATGGGCACTTGTAATATCGTCTTTTTCGCCTTTGCAATCGCCTTTGATATTGCGGCGGTGACCTCGTTCGCTTTCCCGATTCCTATTCCAACACGTCCGTTGCGATCTCCGATGACCACGGTTGCACGGAAGCGGAGACGTCGTCCTCCTTTTACCACACGCGTTACGCGATCAATTTGAATCACTTCTTCCAAAAATTCCTTTGCTTCTTTGGGTAATGTCGCTCTTTTTGCTTTTCGTGCCATCGCTGTAGAAATATTAAAGAATAGTAATTAGAATTGTAATCCACCTTCACGAGCACCTTCGGCCACCGCCTTTACTCTGCCATGATATTTATAACCCGCTCGATCGAATACACATTCGCTTATTTTTTGCGCCAAAGCAAGCTTGGCAATATTCATTCCCACTTCTTTTGCACTTTCGAGCTTGGTTCCCTTATGTTTTTTCAGATCGTGAACGGTAGCGAGAGTCACTCCCTTATCATCGTTTACGAGCTGAGCATACGTAGCCATCAAACTCTTGTAGACGACAAGCCGTGGTTTCCCAGCGGTTCCGTGCATATGACTGCGAATACGATTATGCCTCTTTTGTCTTGCGATTTTGTCCATTTGAATGATGAGTAAAAATATATGTATTAAGCTGCTTCCTTCGCCGCCGACTTACCGGCTTTGTGGCGTACATATTCTCCCACGTAGCGAATACCCTTTCCCTTGTATGGTTCCGGACTTCTGAATGATCTGATTTCCGCTGTAATTTGGCCGAGGAGTTGTTTGTCTATGCCTTTGATGGTGAGAATATTTTTTTTCTCTTCATCCATCGACATTTGAATCCCATTCGGAATATCATAGTTGACAGGATGAGAAAACCCGAGGCTCAATACGAGTTTTGAACCTTGAATCATCGCGCGATATCCAACTCCAATGATCTCCAACTTTTTCTCAAATCCGTTTGTCACACCTTCTATCATATTGGAAATAAGTGTGCGTGTTACTCCGTGCAATTCACGGTCCTTCTGAAGCTCGGTAGATCGAATTACATTTACTTTTCCATCTTCTATCTTCAATTCCATGCGTTCGTGATGCGTGAAAGAAAGTTCACCTTTTGGACCTTTGACATGTACAGTCCTACCTTCGAGTCTTACTTCGACTCCGCTTGGGATGACAACTGGTTTTTTTCCGATGCGTGACATTCAATAAGTTTTTATAAAATAAAGTGATTAGCTTATGGTACAGATCAGTTCTCCTCCCTTGCCGGCTTTCTTCGCCTTGTAGCCGTTCATGATTCCGACAGGAGTGGAAATTATAGCCATACCCATACCATTTTTTACACGAGGAATTTCGGTGGCGCCAACGTATACTCTCTGGCCGGGTTTTGATATACGGCTGAGTTCGAGTGCCGGACGTCCCACATCAAATAAAACAGATAACTCTCTAAACTTGCCGGTCGTTTCAACCGAATAGGTCTGAATGAACTTAGAGTCCTTCATCACTTTGCAAATCGCTTCTTTGATTTTTGAATACGGAGCAACAGTGGATTCTTTACCAGCCATCTGAGCGTTCCTTATTCGTGTGAGCAAATCTGCAATTGGATCTATAGTTGTCATATCGTTATCTATTTATAAATGTAGAAATAAGAATGTGTGAATAATATCTATGTTACCAGGAGCTTTTTTTCACGCCCATGATCAGTCCTTTTGAAGCGTTTTGTCTGAAACAAATTCTGCAAATATCAAATTTTCTCATAAAGGCTCGTTTGCGTCCGCATAACTTACAACGGTTCTCTCGGCGCGTCATGATACGACTTTTCTTGCCGGTTGAAGGTTTATCGGATTTCACAGGAGATGCTTTCACCTTCATCCAAAGCTCGTTGTTTTGTTTTGCCTTTGCTATTTCAGACTTTCGTGCCATTTAGTATTATTAGTATTAAGTTGTTATATGGAGTCCCGCCGGAGGCGGGACGGGGTAACCTTTATTCTATAGTGCACTTGGCTTCGCCTCGTGCATGGCTCGTGCGTGCTTTTTAACTTTTTGTTTCTTAGGCTCGTCGCGGAATGGGAATCCTAGCTTTTTGAGAAGCAGATATCCCTCTTGCGGATTTCGAGCGGTGGTTTCTATGTTTACCTGCAGACCATGAGTCTTGGTCACATCGTCGGCATTAATTTCGGGGAACACGGTGTATTCTCTCAGTCCGATGCTATAGTTTCCTTTCTGATCGAAACTACGAGCCGAAATACCACGGAAATCACGTACGCGAGGCAGTACGATACAGACCAATTTAGTAAGAAAATCATCCATTCTTCTTCCGCGGAGTGTCACGCTGATACCTACCGGCATACCTTTTCGCACTTTGAAGTTTGAAATTGCGGTGCGTGCTTTACGAACGTATCCTTTTTGTCCCGCGATCACGGTTATGTTCTCCATTACTTGAGAGTAGTCCTTGCTACCAGCGAGGTATTTTCCCATACCTACGTTGATGGAAACTTTTTTCAAGCATGGTATTGCGTGAGGATTTTTTGTCCCCAGCTCTTGCATGAGTTCTTTAGCAACAGTCTTTTTGTACTTTTCTGAGAGTCTCATTCGAGGGATGTGTAAGGAAATTATTATTTTTTAACTTTTGGAGCTTTCTTCTCAACTTTTGCGGTTTCGATCACTGTTCCTGATTTTTTCGCTATACGCATTTTTTTTCCTTTTTCCACTTTGTAGCCGATACGAGTGGGCTTTTTAGTCTTTGGATCTATAGCCATCACATTTGAGATATGAATTGCCGCGGGGTATTCGATTTTTTGCCCGGCGCGCTGTGGAGTCTTTTTCACATGCTTTGTTCGGATATTTACTCCATCCACCACTACGCGATCTTTCTTCACAAGGATCTTAAGCACTTTACCTTCTTTGCCTTTATCCTTTCCCGCCATTACGCGGACTAAATCTTTTACTTTGATCTTCATTGTTATTATTTGATTATAAATTGAGTGTGGGGAGATGGGAATTCGTGAGGCACGGTAGGCACGTGTTATAAAACGTCCGGAGCTTGAGATACGATTTTCTGGAATCCTCTTTCGCGCAGTTCCCTGGCGATAGGGCCGAACACACGAGTCCCCTTCGGTAGCGCTTCTTTCTTCACGAAGGTGACGAGTACCACGGCATTGTCATCAAATCTCACACATGAACCGTCTTTTCGCTGAATCTCTTTTGTCGTACGTACAACTATTGCTTTTTGTACGCTTTTCTTTTTCACGAGCCCTTTCGGTGAAGCTTCTTTGACACTGATCACGACCAGGTCTCCCACTCCGGCATATCTCCTATGTGAGCTTCCAAGTACTTTGATTACCTGGCCGAGCTTTGCGCCTGTGTTATCCGCTACCGTTACAAATGTTTCTGCTTGTATCATGTTATTTAATTAGTGATCTTTTCCACCACCCAGCATTTTCTTTTGCTTATGGGGCGAGTTTCATGGAATCGTACCGTATCGCCGACCGTATACAAATTCTCAGGATTGTGTACGAGGAATTTTTTAGTCGCGCGATATCGTTTTTGATATTTAGGATCGAGCTTGTATGAGTGAACCACTACATTCAGCGTCTTCTCGGTTTTTTTAAGGACAATTCCTTTTTTAGCTCTCATGTATGAGTATGTGATAGATTAAAAAATTAATTGGTGCGCGCATTGAGCTTGGGATCGGCTAACGGCTTGTTCTTCGTCTGCGTAGTCAATGCGGTATTCAGCTGTGCAATTGTTCTGCGTGCTTCGCGAATCTTATGAGTGGCTGTCAGTTGGCCTGCACGAGATTCGAATCGTAGTTTCATCAACTCTTTCTCGGTTTTCATGAGCTCTTTTCTCATGTCTTTATCAGTAAGTTTCAATATGTCTGCAAATTTTTTCATAAATAGATGAATGTTACGCCATCACGAATCGGCAATGAATTGGTAATTTGTGCGCGGCTCTTTCTAGTGCCACACGAGCGATCGCTTCTGTGACACCGTCGAGTTCAAATATTACTGTGCCGGGTTTAACAAGTGCCGCGTAGTACTCTACGGATCCTTTTCCCGAGCCCATCGGAACTTCAGCCGCTTTCTGTGAGATTGATTTGTCAGGGAATACGCGTACCCATACCTTACCTCCACGTTTGATGTAGTGGGATAGGGCGCGACGACCGGCTTCGAGTTGACGTGAATTTAACTCCGCGATCTCGGTTGATTTGATGCCAAACTTGCCGAACGCGAGAGTCGCGCCGCGAGTTGCAACTCCTTTGAACGTACCTCTTAGTCGATGGTGCTTTCTATATTTTGATCGTGCGGGAACGAGCATTGTAGTTGATGAATATTATAAATTTATTGCAAGGTTGGGGCCTGGTTCTTTTCGAATATGGCTCCTCGGTAGACCCATACTTTGACACCGATGATTCCGTAGGTGGTCTTCGCTTCAC
>CAYHQD010000009.1:0-20304 GCA_964358905.1 uncultured Candidatus Peribacteria bacterium | reverse complement strand
TCAAAAGGGGTAGAATCTAGGGCGGGCGCGTCCGCAACCCGACTCCACCTGAAATCAATATGGCTTGCTTAGGCCACTAATTCGACTAAAAAGTCTGCCCGGGCAGACTTTTTGCCGGATGAAGACGCCTGAGATTTACTTGACCTTTGCTAGGGAATGTTTTGCAAACTCATTCTTACTCAATACCAGGGAGACGAGGATAAGGATGGAAAATGCAAGTCCGTACCAGCGAGTGGAACCCAGTTGGGAAAGTGTAAGTAGGTGAAAGCCGAGAGAAAGTAAAACCAACACGTAGCCAAGTAGGTATGCCCAACGCTTGCGCTGAGTGAGGAACCAGCCGATGAGAAAGGCGAGTACGGCGGCGGCAAGTGTCGTGCCTTGTACCAGTAGTCGCATCATCGCGGCAAGGCTCTGTTCGTCAGTGGTGGTAGCGAGTAAATTTGTCAGCCCCATAATCAAATTTACCACTCCGCTTAAAATCAAAAGTCCGCCGGCAATCTGTCCCCAAGAATATGTTTTTGTCATAGAGTTGTGATTTAAGAATTAAAATGAGAATGCGGAGTCTTTTTTCTTCGATGGTTTCCCCACTATTTTATCCGCAAAAAGAATCCCGTCAACGTGGTCGGTTTCATGTTGGATGATACGCGCATTCAGACCGCGTAATTTCAGCACCTCTATCTTGAATTGTTCGTCACGATATTGGACGATAATTTCATAAGAGCGCTCCACATCGCCAAATACTTTCGGCAGAGAAAGACACCCCTCTTCATCGATCACGGTGTCCCGAGAAAAGTAGGTAATCACAGGATTTATCAGTGTGATGGTATTTTCCTTTTTCGTACCCGGATTCAGCGTCGCGAGAATGACTCGCAGATTTTCTCCAACCTGCGGCGCGGCAAGGCCGATACCGTCAAGATGCAGAGTATCATGCATGTCGCGAATTAGTTTCTTCACTGCGGGTGTGAGCTTCTCCACCTCCTTCGACCGCGTGCGGAGAATGGGATTTTCAAGACCGGTTTGTATCGTGCGGATTGTCATGACTATAATTTACCTCAACTATTTTTTCCGAGCAAGAATCAAGCCAGTCCCGATATTCAAAATCGTAGACTCCACTCGCGGATCATTCATCATGGTTTCGATGTAATCCTGCATTTTTTCTCCATGCGAAATCACGTTGTCGGCGATAATCACCGCCCCTGGTCGCAGGAGGAGGTAGGCCGCCTCAAAACAGGTAATGTATTCTTTTTTAGTGGCGTCGAGAAAGAGGATGTCGATTTTTCCGATGAGTGATTCGCCCGTTACCGGGTCTTTTGTTGGGATAGCGTCCGGGGCATGTCCGAGGATCTGTACTACGCTGTCCGAAAGGCCAGCCTCGGAAATATGTGCTTTGGCGATATTTGAGCGTTCTTCATGGGAGTCGATGGTGTAGATTTTATAGGTGCCCTGAGAGGGAGCCGCATTCGCGGCGATGGCATTTGCGGCGGTGGCGGCCGCAAAATAAATCGTCGAATACCCTATCGAAGTGCCGATTTCCAGAACGATTTTTGCGCCTGCCAGTTTCGTCTGCAAATACAAAAACTCCGCCGTCACCTCTGGCACAATCCAAAATATATTATCGGGGCCGTTCATCGCCCGACATTTATTTAACACGACGCGAATCTTTTCTTTGAATTCCATATTTCTTCATCAAATCTTTCTCGGTAATATAATTACCCGCCTTGAATTCATCCCATGACTGTTTCAATTCAGAATCGAGATTATATTGTTTCATAGGCTTAATAAGCCCATTCTAATAAGAAACACCCTTTGATACAATGGAATTGTTTTCCGACTACTGTCCTAAAAAAACAATTTGAAGCTCTTTTCTTGTCACGGGATCGCCCAAAAAATTCATTGGATCTTCTTCCGGACGGCCGTGTATCGCTCCGTTCATGAGTGCCTCTACCCATCCTTCCCCAGGTACCCGCTCTCCGCTCTCAAGGCTGAACACGAGGCTCCCTACTCCCGTTGATGAAGGCCCTTCGAAACGAGGTTCGGATATTCCCGTACCACCACCAAAGTTTTCTTTTAACTTTTCAAATGCCAGCTCTTTATCCTGTCCATTGATTTCGAAATCAAACCTCTGTGAGTTGCCTACCACTGTTTCCATAACACATTTTTTACATTTTAAGTAACGGCATTCTATATTGTTTCGTAAATTTGTCAAATAGAGGGCTGGACAGGAGAATTGCTTTCATTTATAATCATAAATGCTCTTTGAAATGTGGGGATGTCTTGGTTTCGACAAGAATACCATTGAACTGTATGTCGCGTATACGGCATCGCGCTGTCTGCCGTCAAATCCGCCCAGCGCATCTTAAGTGCAAACTCACTTAAAAACATTGCTGCCGCTATGCAGAGAGAAGCCGCTTCGGCTTTCGCCCCTGTGTACGCGTAGCTTTACTCCCTGCCAATTTGCGGGGATCGCTTCACCACTGATGCCTTGTAGGTGAATGAGGCGTAATTACAAGGATCGATCATAGTCGGGTTAGCGGCGACTATGGTCTAAATTTTCCGCTAGAACTTCGTGTGGCTTTCTGCCCGTCCTTTATCACTCGGAGTTCTAAAACATAAGGACGCGCTACATATGTAGACGCATACACTTCAAATTCTTGGACGCGGGTTCGACTCCCGCCATCTCCACCATACTGCGAAGCAGTGGGGCACCTTCCTCATGCTAAGCAAAGCTGTTTGTATAAGTCATTCCGGAACGGCGCAATAAAAAAGGACCCCTTTGAGGAGTCCTTTTTCTTATTCTTACTTGTTTCAAAACCTATTTCTTCCCGCAACAGCCCCCTCCGTGGCAATTGCCCCAGGTAACTATCTTATAAGCTGCCGCGATCCCTACGAGGAGGTATATGATCCCCTCTACCGCTGGCCAGTTGCCGAGAAGCAAGTTAACCACATTCCAGTTTGCACCCGCGCCTCCGAAAAGCATTGCGAGACCCACGAGTCCCCAGTTGATACCTCCCACGAGAAGTAATACCTTCACGACACATTTGGTATACGGACATCCTTCCATAGAGTGATTGTTAAAGGGTAACTAATCGCTTGGGAGTGTAACATGCGGCTTGTGGAAATTCCAGATGAGTTGCATCAAGTTGCGCGGGAGTTGACAATTGTCGAATCTATGTTTAGAATCGTTGCTTACTATTCTTTCTATCTATGGAAAGTGCATTCCAAGGAATATACGCTGATGAGCTTTCCGGCTACCCTTACAATGGCATTGCGCGTATCTGCAGGCTGGAAGGCGAAAGTGGGGTGCCTGAAAGCTTTGGAGGGAGCTGTCGAGAGCAGGTGCGGCATCTTACCGGCGCATTACGTAAAGCCGTGGCCAGGGCCTTTAAGGCGATAGAGGATGGTATGAAGGTACATACCGCGCTTTTATTTGACGACAATTGTGGTGGGTATTTTGCGGACGTCACACTGCTTCTTACTGAACCGGTGGAAAGGGCGATGATCCCGGGCGAACCGGAGACTCTAACCGCACGCACGTACCCGATAATTAATGGTGTTTGTGGAGAAGCGAGACTGGGTATTGGGACCGATGGCTTCATACGAGAAGAATGGCTTTCACCCATTTTAAAATCTGATGGCACGACGCAATTGGTAAGTAGAAAAACACATCGTTTCAATATTAGCCATAATCCTGACGATCTCTTGGACGATACAGTGGAGACGCGCAGGAATGCCGAATTACAATTTATCTCTTGGCAACCTTCAGCATATTGGAATGTGCTTGATACGCGGAGTGGGGAATTGCTCACCGTGAGAGTTGTAAGATCCGGACGTGTTGATGTAAGAAGAAGTAGCGGGAATTGTCTGATAATGGAGGATGATGAGGGGGCTTTTGGATTGGCGATCGCTCAAATTGCTTCACTTACCAAAACCTCGGCCGATACGGTTCGCGAGTTTATTTCGCAAGGGCGAGATCGATTTCGGCTACTTACGAGCCGGCGCTCATAACGGCCAAGAAGGGTGGGTGATCTTATGCTGGGAAATACTTTAAACGACATGTACAATTAAAGTAGTGGCACTTTGGAATCTATGAATACTGATTGGGGGAAAATAAAAGGGGTGGTGGATGAGGCGATGCGAGAACGCCTACTGCCCGGGTGCGTGGTTGGAGTCGTAGAAAAAGAGAGAAATGGTTTTTGCACGAAAATTGTGCCATTTGGTCGTTTCACGTATGAGAAAAATGCGCCGGCGGTGAGTGAAAAAAGTATATACGATGTCGCATCTCTCACGAAGGTTTTGCCCGTATCTACACTCGCACTCATGCTTCTCGAAAAAGGAAGCATCTCACTCGACGATCGCATCGGCACCTTTCTTCCCAAGCTGAAGGGCCCTTATAGAGACGCTGTAACTGTCGAGCATTTGCTCACTCAGACGTTGGAATTCAGCTATACATTTTCTTCGTTGCAAAACCTATCGCCAAAAGAAATTTTTGAAAAAATATACCTGCTTGAACTTGCGCGTCCGCCCGGCACTGCATGTGTATTTTCAAACGCGACGAGCGTGCTTCTGGGACTTGTCATAGAACAAGTGAGCGGTCGACCGCTCGACGTATTGGCGCGACATCTCTTATTCGATCCGCTCGGACTCACGCGTACGACTTTCTTCCCTGAGAGATTTCCGATAGAAGAGGTGGTGCCAACGGAGGAATCTGGAGAGGGAGGAGGCAGCGCCCTGCAGGGCGTGGGGGAGGGTGCGCGCTCCGTTTCGCTCCGCGTGGTGCACGACGAAACTACGCGTCGGTTAAAAACCGAAGCAAATATGATAGTTGGTTCTGCGGGGCTTTTCTCCACCGGTGAAGATATGCTGAAGTTTGTAGGCGCCGTACTTGGAAATGAAATCGAGCGGCTGGGCCCCTGCACCGGAAGCGGCTGGCAGGTGGATAACGGGCGTTTGTTTAAAACTGGTTTCACCGGCTGTCTGATGATGTTGGATTTGAATCGTGAAAAGGGACTCGTGGTTCTTTCAAACGCGGTCCATCCAAAACGACACGAGAATTATATCAAAAATCGAAACGGGTTTTTTCGAAAAATATCCGATGTGGTGTTTGACTAACGCATAGCCGATGTCCCCGGCTTTAAAAATACGAAGTTCGCAAAGTTCATAACGGCGAGGGATGATGGGGGAGGTTTTTGGTTCCACCAGCATGATACCCGCAAAAAAGTATACGCGGAAAGAAAATATACAAATTGTGAAAGCGGGTTAAGCTTGTAATTCACAAAATGCTGTGGGATATTGGATGAAGCCTTTTAGTATCTTAGCTCATTTCATATGAAACATTCAATGCGTTACGCGCTTTTTATACTTATCATCACCGGTGCCCTTTTCTCGTACGGGTGTTTTAACGACGACTTGTACAAATCTGATACCGATAGTGAAGAAACCGTTGAGGTTGAAGAAGATATAGAAGGGGCGGTTGAGAATGATGAGAATGAAGATGTGGAATTGGAAGAGGTGGGGGAAATCGAAAATGGTGAAGATAACGAGCAGGAAATGGTTATTAGGCCTGCACCTGAACCGCCCAGCGCAGTGACAGAGAGCGAAGTGGCTGAGGAGGCCGAGGTGGAGGCCGCTCCCGAACAAGTGCCTGAACCCAGCACCGAGCTCGGCGAGCGTAGCGAGGCGGCACCCGCACCCAGCGCCCCTCCTGCCGAGGTGGCTCCTGCGCCAGCCGTACCGACCGAGCCAGTCCCCGCTGAAGAGCCTACTCCCACGGTACAAGAATAAAGCGTAGAGGTGGCCTATCTAACTTAGGCCGCTATCCCATTGTCGTCTTCGACGAGGCCGCGCGTATCCGACGAGGCCGCAAAACCTCATCAGATTCTCGAACTGGTAGCTCTTCTGATCTTTGTTTTTGGGATTTTGTCTTCCCGCAATTGCATCTCTACAGTTTACAAACCAACGGCGCTGATCGGAGCGCTTCAGAAGTTGCACGCACGACTCTTTGAAACCCGGCTTCTTTTCTAAAACACGTATCAAGTCGGCTTCGTATTCAACCTCTCCCGTCAGGAATAGCGTGCTCAACACGAAGCTCATGAATCTGTCGCTAATTTCCTGTTTTTGGGATTTCTGCATCGCTTGAACACAGCTTTCAAACATATTCGAGGGATCCGACTCGGCTAAGCGTTCTAACCCAGTAGGGTCAAGTAGGTATATATCGAAATCATCCGCACCTATCATTTTAAGTAAAGTACCTCTAAGACCTGCCGCCTTTTTCCCCTCGGAATCGATCGCCGCCTTTATAACGCCCCTATAGTGACCTACCAACTCTGGCGGAAAAGTCTCAAGCCCCTCGTCGCCCGTCACTTCATGGGTTGTCCGACCTATATCGATTCTTTTTCCAATGCCAAGCGCGAAATCCGTTGTCGTAAAGCCTTCCTTCAAAAACGGATTTTCGTATGGTATTTCTTTTGACATAAATAGGTGTTTAAATATGGGTGTATCATACGCCCCTATTTCATTTTGTCAATAGTCGCTTGACTTGAAGGCAACTAGGGCTTCCGTCTTCCCTCCACCGCCGACCAGTCGATCGCGTTCGTGAAGGCGGCCATATAGTCGGCGCGCGCGATCCCGTAGTCCGTGATGTAGGCGTGTTCGAAGACGTCCATGACGAGAAGTGGGACAGCTCCTGCGAGGTGCCCTGTGTCATGCTCGTTGATCCATACATTGAAGACCATGTGTTTTTCTACGTCCAGCGCCAGTATGACCCAACCAATTCCGCGTATACCGCCGATTCCGAGAAAGTCTTTTTTCCAGTTGTCAAAAGAACCCCAGACGTAATCGATGATTTTTTTTACCTCTCCTGCGTCGCTCAGAGCCACTCCGCCTGATTTCATATTTCCAAAATACAGCTCATGAAGGCGCATACCGTTGAATTCCCACCCGAACCTGCGTGTGAGTTCGTTGTACTCCGGGGTACCGGGAGCATATGCTCCGCCACGGAGCTTCTCTATCAACGTATTTGTATTGTTTACATACCCTTGGTACAGCTTGAAATGATTGTTGAGAAGCGCGTCTGAAAATCCGGGAGTGCCGAGCAGATGTTCATACTTTTTCACTTCGTACATAAAAGTCGAGTTAAAAAATAATACCACCGTGAAAAACTAAATTTTCCCGACCAAATCCAGACCGGGTTTCAGCGTGGATGCGCCGGGTCTCCAGTTCGCCGGGCAGACCTCACCGCCGTGCTCCTTCACAAACTTCGCCGCCTGAACTTTTCGCAGTAATTCGTCCGCACTGCGTCCGATGGAGTTGTCGTGAAGTTCATATGCTTTCAAAACTCCATCTGGGTCTATCACAAAACTTCCGCGAAGCGATAGTCCTTCTTCTTCGATATATGTCCCAAACATCTTGCATAAATTCCTCGTAGGATCCGCAAGCATCGGGTACTTGATCGTCTTGATCGCAGGGGAATTGTCCCACCACGCCTTGTGCACAAACACCGTATCGGTACTCACAGAGAGAATCTCTGCGCCTTCTTTTTGGAAAGCTTCATACTTATCCGCAAGCTCTTTTAGCTCCGTGGGGCAGATGAATGTAAAGTCCGCCGGGTAAAAAACCACAACGACCCACTTACCTTTATAGTCGGAAAGTTTTACTTTTTTTATTTTGTTTTCGTGAAACGCTTCGGCGGTAAAATCCGCTACCGGCTTGCCCACGCATACCGATTCCATATGTTGCTCCATGTAAAAAAATGATTAAAAAATGAATGAGACGCTATGATTCGCCATCTTAACTTTTCATTCTACAATTCGTCAATTATTTGCGGTTGCTTAAAAGCACCGAACTTGCCGCCCTCGCAAGAGCCCCTCCTATACGACCAATCTTTTCTTGTGATAATTTTACGTCCCACGGGGCAGTCGCGTACTCCTCTCTTGTACCTTCGTGCAACTCATGTTTCGGTACATCTACGATAAGTGATCTGATTTTTTTTCTCGCGTATAGCTCTCCCGTAAATGTTATATTCAGGTATTCGGGGCCAAACGGCCTGTCCATCGTGAAGTCGAGCCCTATAGCTCCAAACTCCCTCGCTACCGCATCAAATAGCTCGGGGTCGGCCAGGTGAGGGAACTTCGATAGGTCGCCTTTACATACAAGTGTTTGACGAGGACGCCCCCAGTTTGAGGGCAAGACGTGGGAGGCGGTGGAGTCCAGTAGCGCGCTTGCGCTTTTAGGGGAGATGGATCTCGCCAGATCCATGGGCCACATGCTGTGCACGTCAAAAACAACTCCTCCGGGCCCCAATCTCCCAAGTGTTCGTAGGATTTCCGTGCGCGTCTCATCATACGCCTCGAGAAGTATTTCTTTGATATCGTCCTCGACGTCCGGTGTTATCGCGCTGTCGCGCCTACGATTCATGTCGAGTGGGAAGCGAGTAGCCTGCACCTCCAAGGCTCCGCAATGGCCATCGATCAGTTTGCTCAGCTTTGACATTGTGAGGCGTGCCAACTCGCCGGAACCGACGTCCCCCTCTATCAATAACGCTTTCGTTAAAACGTTAGGGGTGATGTCGCTCCCGAATATGAGTCTCGCAATGCCGTCCCCCTTTCCGTCGTGCTGAGCCAAAGCAACGGTGCGCAATTGTTCAAGCGAATCCGAGCGTTCCTCCTCGGAGGAAATTTCTTGTCCATTTTCATATACCGAAAGAGATGTTCTCTGCGTCATGTTTACATAAAATTGTCCATGCCGATTTCACGTTTGATTTCTTCCACCTTTTCCATGCCCACTCGATAACCTTCCTCGAAAATTTTGTCATAGTCTTCGAAGTCGAGAAGCCCATAGGCGCTCACATCGGGGTGGATGACGAATTCGGGACTGATTTTCGCGAGAGTGCGTTCAGCGAGTCGTCTTTCTGAGATGGCCATGGCGCGCATCATGATGTTTATCGGGAAGGAAATTTTGAGCTTGAGCTCCTTGAGGTAGTCTTTTTTAAGATTGAGATGAAGTCCTTTTTCTTTATCTTTTTGTACGTAGAAATGGTAGACAAGCGCGGAGATGTTTTGTTGAGAGACGTAGGACTTGAGGTCTATCGCCACGATAACCTCGGAGCCCATGCCCCTGCATACATCCACGGGCAGTGAGTTCAGCACGCCACCGTCCACAAATAGTCTTTCGTTGAAGTAAACCGGGGGGTAGATGCCGGGGATGGCGCTAGAGGCGAGGACGGCCTCCAGTACATTGCCAGAGTCGAATACCACGTGCTCACCGCTCTCGATATCCACCGCGTTTACACTTAGAGGAATTTTCAACTCTCTGAAATCAAGTTTTTCAGGGATCAGTTTTTTCATGCTTACCAAAATTTCATCGGCATCAAAAATGCTTCCGTGTGTAAGGTTGAGATTCTTTAAACTTACGGGGTTGTGGCCTACGAACTCCTTCACGATTTTCAAAAGGTCATCGGGGCTTTTGCCTTGGGCGATACCCACGCCGATAATTGCCCCCATGCTACATCCGGATATGTACGAAATTGGGATTTTGTGTTGCTGAAAGGCCTTATACACGCCTATATGCGCGAATCCTCGCGCGCCGCCTCCCCCAAGTGTAAGTCCAACTTTTTTCATCGCAAAAATAAATTAAGGTTTTTTATCTTTTACCACGCTACCCTGGAGCGCAAGCAGACTGTCGCCCAGTCCCTTTACCCAGTCCAGCCCAAAGTCGATGGTCTTTATACGAAGCCTTGTCCCCGTGATACGCCAGTGCGGACACTTGTTTAACATGTTTATAATATTTTCCGGCTTCACTTTTGAGCCCATCTGCAGGACGATTTCTTGCTTTTCTTTTTTATGAATATTTTCCGCTTTCACGTTTACGATGCCCGCTTCACGCGCGAGAAGTTTCAAATGGAGTACCATGAAAAGGTTGACCACTTCTTTTGGCATTTTGCCATATTCTTCGGTGATGTCGTTCTGAAGTTCATCGAGATATTTTTTGGTATCGGCGTTGGAAAGACGCTGATAGACGGAAATTTTTTCTTTGGAGTTAAGAATATAGTCGTCGGGAACGTAGGCGGTGAGAGGAAGTTCGATGGTGACCTCTTGCTCGGCCTGAGCCTCGGGGAGTTTTTCGGTTTTACGACCCTCTTTGAGATCGTCCACGGCTTTATTCAGCATGCGCATGAAGTGGCTGACCCCCACGACATTTATGGTGCCGTGCTGATTTACCCCAAGTACGTCGCCGGCCCCGCGAATCTCGAGATCCTTCATGGCAATCTGAAATCCCGCCCCGAGCTCGGAGGCTTCGACGATGGCGCGTAGGCGTTTTTTCGCGTCGAGCTTGAGGCGTTCGGAGTGGTACAAGAAGTAGGCATAGGCCTGTCTTTTGCCGCGGCCTACGCGCCCGCGCAGTTGGTACAACTGCGCGAGGCCAAATTTCTCCGCGTTGTTTACGATAAGTGTATTGGCGTTCGGGAGGTCGATCCCGTTTTCGATGATAGTCGAGCTCACGAGGACGTCGAATCTTCCCTCTTTAAATTCCAAAATTCTATTCTCCAGGTCCGTGGGAGAAAGCTGTCCGTGAGTCACGAGAAATTTCGCCTCGGGTACAAGGTCGCGCAGTTTCTCCGCCATCGACTCGATCGTTTCCACGCGATTATGAAGGAAGTACACCTGTCCGGCTCTACCGACTTCGCGCATGATCGCTTCACGTATGAGCCCGTTTGAATATTTCCTCACTTCGGTGACCACGGGCAGGCGCCCCGGCGGAGGAGTAGTGATCGTGGTAATGTCACGAAGCCCGTTTAGGCTTATATTGAGCGTACGCGGGATCGGAGTAGCGGTAAGTGTAAGGATGTCCACCTCCGCACGAAGGCGTTTGAACTGCTCCTTCTGACCTACTCCAAATCGCTGTTCCTCGTCGACCACCACAAGCCCAAGGTCTTTGAATTTCACATCTTCCGAAAGAAGTCGATGCGTACCGATCACGATGTCCACTTCGCCTTTCGCGAGTTTTTCGACGATACCTACTTGCTCTTTCGGCGTTTGGAAGCGGCTGAGAAGTTCGATGCGCACATGAAATCCCTCCATTCTTTTTTGGAAAGATTTGTAGTGCTGGTCCGCAAGAATCGTAATGGGTGTGATGACGGCAACTTGTTTTTTGTTCTGAACCGCCTTGAACGCCGCGCGAATGGCGATCTCCGTTTTCCCGAATCCCACGTCTCCGCAGACAAGCCTGTCCATCGGTTTCCCGCTCTCCATGTCGCGCTTCACATCTATAATCGCCTTTACTTGCCCGGGGGTCTCTTCATACGGGAAGCTCTTTTCGAACTTTTCCTGTAAATCGTCGTCCCGATGAAAACTATGTCCTTTTGCGAGGACTCTTTTTGCGTAGAGTTCCAGCAACTCTTTGGCAATCTTCTCTGTCTCCTTCTGAACCTTCGACGTTACCGTCTGCCACTCGGCGGATCCGAGTCGCGTCAATTTCGGTCGGCTGTCTTCCCCCGCTATATATTTTGAAATTTTGTCCGCTTGATCTATGGGCACATACAGTTTGTCGTTTTCTGCATAGCCGATTTTCATGTATTCGCGCGTGATCTCGTCTATTGTCTTCTTGTCCAGCCCCAGAAACACGCCTATACCGTGATCCTGGTGAACCACGTAGTCGTTGGGTTTGAGCGAGGTGAGGAAGTCCGAAAACGCCTTCGTTTCCACCGTGCGCCGTTTGCCCGTCTCCTTCAGTCCTATGATCTCTCTATCGGTGATCACTTCTATTTTTTCGCTCGGCGATTGAAACGGCTCCGGGAACACGGCCTCCTTGCCAACCTGCAAAAACACAACTTCTCCATCCGGGCTTTCATCCTTGTTGAGAGGGGAAAGGTGTTCCGAGTAAGAAAGTTTCTTGTCTTCAAAAATAGCCTTCAGCTCATCGCTGTGCTTAGTCACGAGTAACACCTTCCAGCCGGAAAGCCTCTTCTCCTTTAAATCGGAGACCATGTCGAGCACGTTCTGATACTTGAGCACGGAAAGGTAATGCAGATGTTTGTGATTCGCCTCATCCTCCATAAATGTGGCGATTTCGAAAGTCCTAAACCATCCCTTTCTCTCTGCCAAAAGAGCTGTAAATTGATCGAAAAATTGTTCATAGATTTCAAGTTCGTCCTCTACGAGCAGGTCGTTTTTACCCAGGTAGTCGAGGACGTTTCCGCCTTTTTCCACGAAGATAGGGTATATCTGCAATGTGTCTCCGTAGGGTGAATACAAGCCGAGGTCGTCCGCGATCTCTATCCTTTCCAGCTTATCGAAATCCAGGCTAAGTCGCAGTGGCCGATCCACATTCACGGGGAAAATCTCCACCACCTCGCCGCGTTTCACGTATGTCCCTTTAGTCAAATGGGGGTCATCGGACACTTCATATCCGTTGGTAATAAGTCTTTGAAAAAAATCCAAGGGATCGATCTCATCTCCTTTTTTCAGCGTAATGATCGCCTCTTTCACCTTCTGTTTTTTTGGAAACTTTTCAAAAAGATCCTCGTATCTCACGGTGAGGACGTAGCGTCCCTTCTCCATCAGGCGCGCGATTTTTTCCATCGTTGCAAGTTCGTTTTGTCGCGCCACTTCTTTATTGAATTGGGCGTCTTTCGCCTTCAGAAGCTGAAAATTCTCTATATCACCCTCCGCCCAGAAATTCAGCGCGCGATGCACGGCCTCCTGGTCTTGCGAGGTAGTGGTAAGCCAAATGATTTTCTCGTCCCCCAAGGGAAGTTTGGAAAAAATAAAAGTCTTCGACGAGACATTGCCCGCTCCTGAAATGGAGAGGCTCTGACACGTATTAAAAACTTCCGCAAGCGCAGTATTTGTATTCTCGGAAAAAAAAGTCGAGAACCCTTTGTGTGCGTTCATTTATGTGCAAATTTCTCATCATACCCTAAGGGGCATGATAATATGTAAATATCCGCCATCTCCCGCGGACCTGATCGTAACCGGGGACAGTTTACCATCAATCTCAAATTTCACAACGCTTTCTTTCAGTTCCGAAAGTACGTCGAGCAAGAACTGCGCGTTGAGGGTGATTTCATTTGAATCTCCTTCCACCTTCGCATCGATCTCCACCCTCCCTTCTCCCACTTGGTTTTCCTCGGCAAAAATCGTCACTTTCTCGCTTCCCACTTGCACTCGTATCCCCACGTTGTTTTCTTGAACAAAAAGGCTTACTTTCTTTACTGCGAGTGCAAATTCCTCCTTATCCACTTCCGCCTTCGTCTTGTTCTCTTTTGGAATAATCTTCTCGTAGTCCGGGAAGTTGCCTTCGATCAGGCGCGATGTGAGAGATAGGGTTTTGTGCTCAAAAAGCACTTGGTTTTTTGAGGTGTAAATGAAGACCGGATCGTCGGATTCATCCACCACTTTTGAAAGTTCAAATACTGTTCGAGATGGAATAATGCAGCTCACTTCACCCTCCGTTTTCAGCGACACCTTTTTCTCGGAAAGACGGTAGGAGTCCGTTGCCACCATCTTGCACTCGCCGTTTTTTACCTCAAATAAAATGCCCATAAGTACTGGGCGAGAAAGGTTGTTTGATGCGGAGAACGCTACCTGGTTCGCCATCTCTTTAAGCGTTTTCACCGGGAGTTTAAACGGCTCTTTTCTCTCTATTTGAGGAATTAGTGGAAATTCTTCCGAGTTTATTCCTTTAATTTTTATATGTTCTTTTTGTGATTTTACCGTGAGAGTAAAGCCCTCCTCTGCCTCAAGCGAAACTTGGCCTGACTTTAGGAGTGAAATGTAGTTTGTAAGAATTTTTGCGGGAATGGTGATGGACCCTTCGTTTATTACATTCGCTTCTACTGAATAATTAATCGCTATTTCAAGGTTTGTTGATGTGAAAAACAACTTCTTACCCTCGGCTTTAAGAAGAATATTATTTAAAACCGGTAGTGTGTTATTTGGACTGATGGCCCTATTCACTACGGCAAGCGCATGGCTTAAATCTTTTTGTTCTACTGTAAGTTTCATCGGGAGAATTATAAGTGAATATTATACAAGTACAAGGCGAGTTATACACATTCTTTAATATGTATTTCTAATAAAAGAATATAAATTATTAATAAATTAATAAGATAGTAGTCGTAGTAACCCTTCACAAAAGCAGTATTATATTTCAATTTACGTTTAAAACCCTTTTTAACGATTTATCCCAAAACCCCTTATATTAAAAACAAAACAAACGATTGTCGTATATATAATGTATGCACCGTCGTTATGGTATAAAGCCAAGAATTCAAAGGTGCAAAAACGCCGCCGTGGTGCATAAGCTGTGCAAAACTCGTGCAAAAGAAAGGTTGAAGTCGGTCGGTTTTTACGGAAATAATTCTAAATTCCGAGCCTACACCTCTATGATTACCGGTATGATCAATGGGCGGCGGCCGATAAGGCGGTCGACTTTTTTGTCGAGTTTTTGGCGGATGTAGAGTTTGATTTCCCTTCGGGATGCGTTTGGATTTTGCTTTGTGATTTCTTCGTACGCTTTTTCGGCCGCGTCCCTCACCTTTTGCACAATCTCTTTTGACTCATCCATATATATAAACCCGCGAGAGACGATATCCACCTCTCCTTTCTTGAGTTTGCGCGACTTCTGATGTACGCGGAATAGTGGGATCATCACTCCGTTTTCCGACATATGTTTTCGATCCGAGAGAATTTCATGATCTTTTGAGCCCATACCGAGCCCGTCTATGAGTATGTACTTGTTCGGTACGGTTTCTTTCGTGAGTATCGCAATGTGATTTTTCACCTCTATCACCTGTCCGTTTTCCGCAAGTATGACGTGTTCTTCTTTGTATCCCTCTTCTTCCAGCGCGATTTCACCGTGAGCCTGTCGCATGAAATACTCCCCGTGGATGGGGACGAGAAATTTCGGACGCACGTACTTGATCATGGTGCGGAGATCCTCTTTCTGACCGTGCCCCGACACGTGCACGTCCATAATCTTGTGATGAATTACTTTTGCACCGGCCCTCGCGAGATTGTTGATAACCGAAAAGACGGCCGTTTCGTTTCCCGGAATGGGCGTGGAGGAGACAATAACGGTATCCCCCTTCTTTATCTCTATGTCGCGGTGGTCACCGAGCGCGATGCGGGCGAGCGCCGACATCGGCTCTCCCTGGGCGCCCGTGGTGAGTACGAGGCAGTCCCTGTCCGGTACGTCGTTTGCGCTTTTTATAGGGTAGATGAGGTTTGGGGGGACTTTGATATAGCCGAGCTTCGCCGCCATTTCGACGTTTTGTTCCATGGAACGGCCGGAGATGAATACCTTGCGTCCATGGCGGCTCGCGGAGTCGAGCACTTGGCCAATACGGCCGATGAGTGAAGAAAACGACGCGATGATAATGCGCGAGTGGGTGTTTTTTATGATTTCGTCGAGCGTTTCGCCGATTACCTGTTCCGAGACCGTCTTGCCGGGCTTCAGGGCGTTGGTACTGTCGGAGAGAAGCACGTCTATGCCGCGATTGCCGAACTCCACCATTTTATCTATATCCGCGGGGATGCCGTCGGCGGGGGTGGCGTCGAATTTGAAGTCGCCGGTATGCACCGCGGTGCCTGCGGGCGATTTGATATACACTCCCATGCTGTCTGGAATGCTGTGATTTACACGGAAAAACTCCACTTCAAAAGCGCCGAATACGAATCGATCGGTGGTTGGGTTGATCACGTTGAGACGCGCCTGAGGGTTAAGTTTAAATTCCTCGAGCCTTTGCTCCACCAGTCCGAGTGAAAGCCGTGTGCCGTATATGGGCGGGAAGCCGAGTTTTGGTAAGATGTAGGGAATCGCGCCGATGTGGTCCAGGTGGGCGTGGGTGATGATAACCGCGCGGATGTTTTGACGGCGCTGTTCGAGGTAGGTGATATCCGGAATGATGTAGTCAATGCCGAGCATATCGTTGTCCGGAAAGAGAAATCCCATGTCCACGATGATGATGTCGTTTTCGTATTCAAAAATCATCATATTTTGTCCCACTTCGTTCAGTCCCCCCATCGGAATGATGCGCATAACCCCTTTTTTCGCCGTGACCCTTATAGGCGGTAGGGCGGTTTGTTTGGGAAGGCTGGGTCGGTGAGGCGGTTGCTTCGCCTCGTTCGTAGTCGGACGTTGCCCGCGGTGAGGCTGATGAGGACGTCCAGATTGGTGGGGAGAGGAGGGGCGTGAGGGAAATCTCGTCTCGTTCGTAGTCGGACGTTGCCCGTGGTGAGGAGGGGCCTTCTTTGGAAAAAAGTCTCTTTTTTGAGAATCATTTTGAGCTACGGGCCTTGCCTTTTTATCATTATTATTGCCGGGGCGGGACACGCCAAAAGTTTTTCCCAGCCACTTATCCAATATGTCCATATCGTTTATTTTTATGTAATTTCGTTTTGATTATAGCTTTCCCTATCCTTATTTACAATGCGGGTTCAAATTATAGTTGCCACAACTCTCCCCACTCAAAATCGGGGTTGATGAGCGAGCTTGGAGAGAAGGGCGCGATACAAGTTTTCGATTTTTTTGAAGGCGTTTTACTATCGAGAAGACGCGAAAAGTTGTAGTCGGCCGGTACGCGGGCGGGAAGATTGCAGAGCTTTTTAAGCTCGCTCACTTTGCACGGCTTATTTCCCAAATTTCGTAAAATCAATGTTTCGCCCGCGTACGACCTCTGGTGAAACCGGTCGCTGTTTGGGATCAGTACGGTTATTTTCAAAAATTCGAGGAGGTGCAAGAGGAGGAATGGGGCGTGGTTTAAATGCAGTTGGTTTGCCGTGAACGGATGGACGTTTGCCGTGAGGCGTGGGTTGATCTCCACGGGGTACACCGCTTTACCGTCAGTGATCGCGTCTATGCCAAAAAATCCCTTCAGCCCCAAGCGTTTTGCGCGTCCAGCGAGCGAGGCGGCACAAGCGACAGTCTTTTTTACGATTGCGGAGGAGATTTTTTTCGCGTGAGCTTTTTTATTTCCAAAGTCGAAGTCTACGCCACAGCTTCCGCCTTCGTAACGAGTATATTTTTTGTCTCCGGTTTTTTGTAAAAATGGATAGCTTGTATACACGTGGTCGTTGTACACGCACCCATTGAGAGTAAGCGTGGGGCCGTCTACGAATGGCGCAATTTTCACCCTGTGGTCGCCGTATGAGTGTCGTAGTTTTTCGATTCCTTTTATGTCGAGAAAATAAGTGGATGATCCGCCAAACCCGCGTGTGAACTGGACGGCATATTTTTTTGACGCGGGTAATTTTTTCAAATTCAATGTATTTAGTACGCCGCAGATTGTGGGCAGCGTTTCTCCGTCGAATTTTTCCAGAAGTTTTGAAAAGTTCGCCTTGTCTTCCAATTTTGTAGTTATGATCATGGGAAGATTCAAGAGCCCCCATTTATTTTTTTTGCATATCAACTCTATCTTCGAATTTCCTTTGAAGGTGAGAATATGAACCTTTGCCGCTGCGCATTTTTTTTGGAACGCGCGGATATGGTTTTGCACTTTTTCATTTTCAAGAATTTTTCCGCTGTTATGTGCGTCCTTTGCGCTTTTTGGATCCAATGACTCCATGGCAATTACGTTTAATCCATCTTCGCATGCGCGTTTTATCAACGGAGAATCATACCCTCCGATTACGAGGTAGTGGGGTAAAAACATTTCAATACCGATCCCTTTTTTGAAATCGGGACTTATAAACACGATCGCATCATTGGCTAGTTTTTTGTGAAGGTACTGAGAGAGTTTTTTTAGGTCCATAGTTTGCCCGTTGAGATGACGAGTGTATCCGAGGCGTTGCCGAAGTCAAATCCCGCCGCGAAAGAACTCAAACTTTCTTCCGAAAGCTTGAGGCGAGGAAATTTTTCAATAAATGAAGAAAGGCGTTCTCGCGAAACGGATATTTCTTTTCCTCCTGTTTTTTTTGCAATTCGCTTTACTTCATTTGCCAAGGCGCTGTGCTTTACTCCAAGACCTCCCGCGCAGCCAACCACGGGAAAAAGACGGGGGACGCGCGAGATCAGGTGCGCGCCATGCATTTTTTCCAAGCCGTCACAGAGTCCGCAATATGAGGCGCCGCTGGTGGAAAAAATAAATATATTTTTTATCTGAGAAAATAAACCCGTTCCAAGTTCTTTCACTATTTCATATGCGAGCGTTTGAAATCCTATCCGCGCGAGCGGATCCATGGATGGACGCAGGTTGCGAGCGCCGCCATTTGCCGCAAGGCGGTTTACTTCGCGTGCCGCCGCGTCACTCACTACCAGCCTGGCTCCCCATTTTTTCAACATACTCAGTTTTCCCGCTGCAGTCCTTGGTGAGACGTAGACGTCTACTTCTATACCCGCCTTTTTGCCGTAGCACGCGGCGGCAATCGCCGCATTTCCTGAAGAAGAGATAACGCCCTTTTTGATACCGCACGCTTTCATATAAGCGATCTGACATCGCAGAGCAAAATGCTTGTGTGATCCCACGGCGCTCTCGTCCTCACTCTTAATCCACATCGATATGTTTTTGTCCTCCGTGCCGGGCGATATTATGCGCGTAGGTTTTTCGTCGAGCGCCGTGAGCGTTTTCAAAAAAATATTTCCATCAAATTTCATGTCTTCTTTTCGCGCGATCTCTTCGGCGTTTTTCATAAGCTCGTTGTCGATAGAAAAATCCACTTGCAAACAATGTAAAAATTCTTAATATTGCCCTGCGTAAAGGTATACGCTCCAAATATACTTTGCAATTTAATCTTCTTTACTCATGTACAACTGTATCGACTGCGGAGAAGAGATGGAACTCGATCCGTCCGACTATGAAGTGGATGGCGTGTTCTACTGCGAAAGCTGCGGGGCGGCCCACCTGGTCACTTCTATCGACGATGAAGACAAGGGTATGCTTTTTGAACTTTTGGACGAAGATAAGTAGAGGCTATCGATCAACGGCGGAGGAATATTTTTTCGATGCTGGTATTTTTGAGATATTTTGAAATGACATACTCGCCGGCCGGCGAGATGAGAAGGTAAGACCCCAGTTCTTTTTGAGAAAGAAATTTTTGCGCTATTTCTTCAAAAGAAGAAATCGGTGTGAAATCCATTTTCAAATCTTTTGCGAGTGAAGACACTTTTTTCTTTACGGTGCCCGGGAGAACGAATAGTTTTTTCAAACGGTTGTTTTTGTGAAGGCGTTTTATTTCCAGCGCGAGTCGTATGAAGTCGTCCCCCTTGTGGTCTCCTCCCAGTACCAAGCTCAAAGCTTTCCCCGAGAAACTTTCTAGCGCGCCGAGAGTTGAGATTGCCGTGGTGGAGCCCAGATCGTTTATAATGTGAATGCCTTTTGTGGCGCCAATATCTTCAAGGCGCTTTGGGAGGGCACGATATGATGAGATTGCCTCTTTAATCGCCCTCGTCGATTTGGCTGAGTAAAAATCATACCTTTTTTCTTTTCCAAATTCCTCCAAAAAAGTTAGAACTGCGAGAAGATTTTCGCCATTATGCTTCCCGCGCAGATGTAGATCGCCCCGCTCAACTTTGAATTTTTTTAAGAGAGCGGCGTTGTCCATGAAGCTCACTGTCCGTTTTGCGACTTTCGAGTTGTAATATTTTTTTGTCCCCGCATCATCGTTGAGAATTGTCACCGCGTTTTTTGCGAGTTGTAATTTTGTCCGCGCGTAGTCCGCAAAGCCCTTGTGTTCCGAGATATGGTTTGGCGTGATATTGGTGATGACGGCGAAGTCGGCCTCGCTTTTGCCGACACTTTTCAATTGTCGATTGGAAATTTCCAAAACAAGAATATCTTTCTTTGCGGCGGTTTCTATTTTGTCCAACGATTGGCCCATGAACCGTTCGTTACCCGCGACACTTACACATCCCTTAATAATTTTCGCCTTCGAAAGCTGAGAAAGAATATGATAGATGAGGGTCGTGGTCGTCGTCTTCCCATTTGATCCCGTGATGCCGATTTTGGTGCCGGGGAAATTGTCGAGGTATACGTTGATGATGGTTTCAAAGGGGACACCTTTTTTATGCGCACTTGTGAGTTTCGGAGAGTTCTCAGGGTAGCGATACCAACCCTGTCCTGCAAAAATAATATCCGCGCTTTCGATATTTTTCAGGTATTCGTTTTTAAAATGATGTGGCGCCGGAACGTCGCGGAGAAATTTTATTTTTTTCACTCGCTCTTTTGCCGGGAGGTGAGAATGGTACAAAGAAAAGTTTTTTGCAAAAAATCTTTCTTCGCAAAAATCATGCAATGTGAGATTTTCGATTCCACTGTGCCAGAAAAATTCCGTGAGGGCGGGGCCGTGGGCGCCCCCCAACCCCCAAATATTG
>CAYHQD010000008.1:0-20463 GCA_964358905.1 uncultured Candidatus Peribacteria bacterium | reverse complement strand
TGCGCAGGGTGCGCGACTATGCCGAGATGAAATCACTGACCGTCATAGATCTTGATACTGCTACGGATGCCCTTACGACACTTGGGATTGACCATCTCGGGCTTGATCAAAACGATCGAAATATACTCAATATGATTGCGCAAAAATTCAACGGCGGGCCCGTGGGACTCAGTACGCTCTCTGCGGCCACTTCCGATGATGCGGCGACCATTGAGGATATGTATGAACCGTTCCTTTTGCAACTTGGTTTCCTGGAGCGCACGCCGAAAGGGAGGATTATTACCGATCACGCGCGCAGTTACCTCGGTCTGGAAAAAGTGACTCAGCCCACTGCCCTCTTTTCGTAGTTTTTTCATAGTCTTTCGCTTATGAAACATCGTTTTTTCACCCTTTGTGTGCTTTTCTCATTTTTTTTGCTGGCAGGTTGTCTAACCGATAAAGAACTTTTTGAGCGTGAGGATATACAGCTCACGGGAGTGCTAAAAAATTTGGGTGAAGTGGTAGTGGAAAAGAAGGCGGATCACTTACTGATCAACGAAAGCGGTGATGTGTTTTATGTCTATAGTCCTTTCCTCAATCTGGATGATGGGAAATATCTGAATATGCGGGTACAAATCGTCGGCGAAGTTGTGGATGAGACGGATTCGGGTAAGTCGATTGTCGTGGTAAAAAGTATCGTCGTCTTGGATGATGCGCTCTTGGGAGCGCCGATGCTCGGCGCGTTGCCAAAAAAATATATGAGCCAGGAAATGGGGTTTCAGCTTGAAGGGTTGATTGATTTTCAGGTCGTTGAAAAAGATCATCAGGTGGTGTTTAGTAAAAAAGATGCGGAATTGACCGTTACCCGGTATGACAATCCGACTTCCATGACGCTCTACGATTGGTTGGGGGTAAACGAATATACGTCCGCAATTCCAACTCAGCTCGGGCCTGATCAGATGAAGGCCTACAAAATCGTTAATTCGACTGCTGTTCGCTACTTTGTCTCACGGACCAATGCGTATATATATGATGTATATTATGAGGCCGTGGATGTACCGGTTGTCACTGAATTGCAGTCCGTCGTGAATTCATTCAGATTTGTGCCTTTGGAATAAGAGTGGTTCGAAATATATTTCATGATAAAGCGAACGGCGCGTAAAGTGTGAGTGCTTATCAGGTTGCGGAAAATAAGGTAGAATTACGAGAGTTCAATTACACCTATCTAATACACATATAAAATGAATGAAAATGCACGATTTGAAAAATTTACGAAGGAAGCCAAACAGGCGCTCATCGTAGCGCAGGATACCGCGAAGCAGATGGCGTCTTCGTATGTAGGTACGGAGCATTTGTTGATCGGTATTCTCAGTCAAAAATCTTCTCTCGGCTCCTCTATTCTCAGTGAATTCGGCGTATCGCTCGATAATGTGCAGTTGGTATTGAAATCAGTGGGCAGGGTGACGGGGAGTCAGGTGTCTCCAAACCAGCAGGGCGGACTTTCGGGTTTTGCGAAGAAGGTGATAGAGGATGCGGTGAAATGCGCCCATGATTATGAGCATTCATTTGTCGGTACCGAACATCTGTTGTATGCGGTCGTAAATCAAGAAAATACGGCTGCGACAGTGATTTTGGAAAATATGAAGGTGAATACGAAAGATATTCGTGATCGTATTATCGAAACATTTGATAATCTCAAAAGTCCCGCAGGAGTTGGCGATAGCGGTAAGACGGCCGGCGGCGGCCGCAGGCCCGCCGCCGGCCCCCCTCCTTCCGAGGGAGCTCGTCCCGGGCAAAATATGAATCCGCTGGAATTTTTCTTGAGCGGCCTTCACGGTATGCTCCAGGGTAATCAGCAAGCTCCTCAGGAAGATTATAAAAATGCTCAAAAGAATGCAGTAAATACCGATCCTAAACGTCCTTCAACTCCCGCCCTCGATTATTTCACGACCGATCTTACGAAGGAATGCAAGGAAGGCAAACTCAATCCCGTGATCGGAAGAGCGAATGAAATTGAACGTATGGTTAGCATTTTACAGAGAAAAACAAAAAATAACCCCGTTCTTATAGGTGAACCGGGTGTGGGAAAGACGGCGGTCTGTGAAGGACTTGCCTATGCCATTGTCAATGAACAGGTACCCGATTCCATGCTCGATAAGCGTATCTTGACACTCTCTATGGCGTCTGTGGTCGCGGGTACCAAGTATCGAGGAGAATTTGAAGAGCGTATCAAGCAGATCATCGATGAGGCATCCTCGCTCGATAATGTAATCCTCTTTATAGATGAATTGCACACGGTTGTCGGAGCCGGTTCCGCTGAAGGAAGTCTCGATGCGGCAAATATTCTGAAACCCGCACTTTCTCGCGCGAAGATCCAGGTTGTGGGAGCTACCGCTCTCGCTGATTATCGCAAATATATTGAAACCGATAGTGCGCTTGAGCGACGTTTTCAGCCTATCATTGTAAGTGAGCCGAGTCCGAATGAAGCCGTCCAGATCTTGAACGGTTTGCGTGAAAGCTTCGAAGAGCATCATAATTTGGTGATCACCGATGATGCTGTGGAGGCCGCAGTGCGACTTGCTCATCGCTATATCAACGATCGTTTCTTACCCGACAAAGCCATAGATGTGATCGATGAAGCCGCGGCGCTCAAGGTGATCAAATCACCTCAACAGTCCCAGTCTATCCGCAATTTGCAGAAAGAGCTCAAGGCGGTGACAAAACAGAAAGAACAGGCGGTTGCCAACCAAGAGTACGAAGTCGCCGCAGAACTGCGTTCCAAGGAATTGAAGTTGATCGAGGCAATGAACGAAGCACGCAAACTTAAAATCCCGCGTGAACTTCGACAAAAGATTACTTCGGATGAAATCGCACAAGTGATCGAACGTATGACCGGTATTCCCGCGCATCGTATGCTTCAAGAGGATATTGAAAAGCTCAAAAATCTCGAAGTGACTCTTTCAAAGGTAATCGTAGGTCAGGAAGAGGCTGTTCACACCGTTGCACAGGCGATACGACGTTCTCGTACCGGTATCGCAAATCATAAGCGTCCGATTGGTGCGTTTATCTTTATGGGTCCTACGGGCGTGGGTAAAACGGAGCTCGTAAAACAGCTTGCAAAACAAGTGTATGACAACGAAAACGCGTTGGTAAAAATCGATATGTCCGAATTTATGGAGCGCCACAATACGTCCCGTCTTACCGGTACTACTGCCGGATATGTCGGCTACGAAGAAGGAGGCCAGTTGACGGAAAAAATCAGAAAACAGCCCTATTCTATCGTACTTTTTGATGAAATTGAGAAGGCTCATCCCGATGTGTTCAATATTTTCCTTCAGATCATGGAGGATGGTGAACTTACTGATGGTAAAGGGCGAAAGGTGGATTTCAAAAATACCATTATCATCATGACATCCAATCTCGGCGCGGCGGAGTTGACAAACAAGGCCGCGAAGATCGGATTTTCGCTTAGCCAAAGTGAGCTGAAGGCGGCGGAGAGCGAATTTGACGAAAAAAAGGCACAGGTACTTGAGAAGTTGAAAGAAAGTTTCCGGCCAGAATTTATCAATCGTCTTGACGGAGTGGTGGTATTTAAGCCACTTACCCACGACCAGATCAAGCGGATAGTGTCGCTTCATATCGAGCAGATGCAGGAACGTCTTTCCGACAAGCACATGGTCTTCAAAGTGACGGAAAAGGCGCTCGACCACCTCGCGAAGGAGAGTTACGATCCCGAATATGGCGCACGTCCCGTGCGGCGCAAATTGCAGGAACTTGTCGAGAACCAGTTCTCCGATCTCTGGATTGATGGCAAGATCAAGGAAGGTGACACGGTCAAAATCGATCTTGATAAACATGGCAAAATTGTACTTCATGTGGTGACGGCGAAGGTTCAAAAGAAAAAGGATGTTTTGCCCGAAATTGTGCCAAATGAGGAAAAAGTGATGCCAACCGTTGTTGCGCAAGCGCCTATGGAATCTGTCCCGGATAAAGCTGTGACAAAGGTGTAGAGAAGATCAGCTAAATTTCATTGACTCTTGGGCAGTCGTGCTTTAGAATCCCCGTGCTCTTTGCGGGAAAACGCATATGCGACAACGTGCAATCTCCGTAAATACTATTTATTAAGATCTGTCGCGTGCTATTTTTATGGCTCAAAAAGCTACACATGTAATGGATGAATTGCTTATCGGCTTTCATCCCGTAAAAGTTACCCCCGGACAATTGATCGAGGGTAAGGTTATCACTATTCAAAAAAGTGGTATTCTTCTTGATTTAAACGGAGTGCTCACAGGTCTTATCACGGGTAAGGAGATGAAGGATAACGCTAATACCTTAAAAACACTGAAGGTGGGTGACTCGGTCACTGCGGTAGTTCTTGAGGATGAAAATGATGAAGGGTTTGTCGTGCTTTCATTTAGAAAAGCAAGCCAAGAAAAGACATGGCAGGCGTTTATGGAGGCTTACCAAAATGACAAAGTTATTCAGGTTAAACCTCTCGAAGCAAATAAAGGAGGACTTCTGCTAGATGCCGATGGTATCAAGGGATTTATTCCTGTTTCTCAGCTCGCTCCACTGCACTATCCGCGTGTCAATGGTGCCGATGCAAACCAAATTCTCACCAAATTGAAAGAACTTATTGGCCAGACCCTCAATGTCAAAATTCTCAATCTTGACAGGGAGAATGGTAAACTGATCCTTTCTGAGAAGGCGGCACATGATATGGAGCGCGAAAAGACTCTTGGGAAGCTTGCAGTGGGAGAAAAGGTTAAAGGTCATATCTCCGGTATCGTCCAGTTCGGTATTTTCGTCACATTTGGACAGGTCGAGGGATTGGTACATGTGTCTGAAATTGAGTGGGGACACTGTAAAGATACCAGAAACTACGGCCGAGTCGGCGATGAGGTCGAGGTGGTCATCATAGGTATTGAAAACGGAAAAATTTCTCTTTCCATGAAGCGTCTTACGGAAAATCCTTGGGAAAATGTAGAAAAGAAATTTCCTCTGGGAAGTAAAGTATCAGGTAAGATTAATAAGGTAACTCCATTCGGTATTTTCATCGAACTCACCGATCAGATCAACGGACTTATTCATGTATCCGAGCTCTTTGAAGAATCTGCCGCGCAGAAAGATCCGACTGCGGTGTTCAAAGCGGGAGATGATGTGGAAGCTTGGATAATCGCTATCGATACCAAAGAACATCGTATCGCCCTCACCGTTCGTGAAGATTCGTTGAAAAAGGTGTTGGAGGGTGAAGCGCCTGCCGTGGCGGAGATACCGGTGGCTTAGATGCTCCGTTCCTGAATGACAAAGTTGCACCACATGCACTCGCTTTCAGAGCATCCGTTTGTAAATTCGTGGCGCATAATTTTTTCATACACATCCTTGATTTGTGCGGCCACAATTTCACGATCGTCTGAGGTGATCGCTATGATTTCACGTTGGCATACTCCTTTTTCATCGGGTTCGATGAAGTCGAACGCGCCCTTCTCCACTCTCCAGCGCATTCGCGGATCGTTTTCGAGTAGCAGAGCATAAAATACCATCTGTCGCCAATAGTTGCCTCCCTGCGGATTTTCTTCCGAAGGGCGCTCGAGCGCTTCTTTTTTCAAAGTGCCCGTCTTGTAATCCACCACGGTGATTTCTTCCGGATTTTCAATTCCTTCAATCTTGTCAATTTTTCCCGTGAGCGGGATTGAGCCCAGTTGTGATTTTTGGACGCGATGTTCCACCAAAATGTCCGGTCTCCAAGATTCCGAAAACGTTGCGAGATATTTCGGCAGGATCACGTTTCCATATTCCAGCCTTCGTTCATACTGATTTGTCGTGAACGCCGCACGTTCGCGTTGCATTCCCTTTTCAAAATATTCGTGCGCTACCGCCGCAGGTGGTAAAATCTTACTCTTCTTATATTCATCGAAAAACTTTTCCAGCGCATAGTGTATGGCGTTACCAAATGAGAAATATTCACGTCCCGCCGGTCGCACTCCAAGTATATTTTCAAAGTAAAACGCGTAAGGACAGGTGAGATAGCGATTTAGGTGTGTCGGTGACAGTCGGTATTCATGCAGTTTTTCACTTATGAGGTCGTGGTCTATGAGATTATCCGGTGCGGCTTGGTGATAGGTAAGAAGCACTTGCTGATGCAGAGCCATTTCTTCCTTGGAGAGTGAGATGGTGTCATGGTCAATATATGTTGTCTCCCTCAGTTCACTCACAAATCTGCTCGGTTCCACTTCCTTATCCGAAGTATTGCGGCGGTGATAAGATACGGTGAGATAGCGTTTTGCGCGAGTCATCGCGACGTAAAAAAGTCTGCGCGCTTCCTGCGTATCGTCCCCTGTCGTCGAGAGTGTCAGCGTGTCGGGAAATGCGAACCGCCCTCGTCCGCCACCGCTTCGCGGCGCATCCCATATTGTGGAAACCGCCCCAATGATAAATACATGATCGAATTCCAGCCCTTTTGCGGCGTGCGCGGTGAGGAAGTTTACGCCCTCTTTGGCATAGGTCCCTTTCTCAAGCGGGAGTGATATGCCCTGCTCTTCCATACGTCTGAGCATGGAAAGGAGATTCTTGAGATCGAGAAGAGGACTTTTACGGCTCTCTTCACGGACAAAATTGAAAAAACTGGTTAGCACGCGAATCTGCCAGAGGTGGTCGTTTCCCTTAAGCGGACTGAGCATACCCCCCTCTGTTAATATTTTTTGTATCAATTCCTGTAGGGTGACACGTTGCAGATCGGAAATCCATGTTTCGAGTAGTACTGAAGTTCTCGCTATAGCACTAGTCGTACCTTCTCCTATCATATCTCGCAGATGTTTTTCTTTCTTTTTGACTGATAACTCGGCTATTTCTTTTATGGGACATGTGAAGCACGCGAGGTGCAGTACGTGGAACAGAATATCCTCCGCGCTATACGTTTTTTCATATTCTTTGGCGATATATTCCAGGACGAGCATGAGTGAGGTCACGGGTTTCAGATGGAGTACGTTCACCGATTCTTTTACATTGAGTGGTATATGCGCTTCTTCAAGGATGCGAATCATGTGCATAGCTTGTTTGTGCTCTCGATATATCACTGCAATATCGCTCGGCTCTACGCCTTCACTGTGCAACCGTATGATAGAAAGCGCGACGCCCGCTTCTTCGTGGGCTGTGTTGAAGTACTCGATCACGCGCGGTTTTTTCGACACATCCTTGACCAGCGGATTTTCCGCAATGAGCTTTTTTGTCAGGCCGGGAATTTCACTTACCAATCTCTCGCTGTTACGCTCTATCAGTGACTCTGCCGCGGAAAGAATCACCTGTGAAGAACGGTAATTGCGTGTGAGTATGATGCGTTGTACCGTTTTTTGGTGCTGTGCGTAAAACGACATGATGTTGCGCAGATTCGCACCCTGGAAACGGTATATGGACTGGTCGTCATCGCCGACGATACACACATTCGGCTCATCCCAATACGAGGTCAGTTGCTCGAGAATCTCATTTTGTGCGCCATTGGTGTCTTGATATTCATCCACAAGCACATATAGAAATTGTTCCTGGTATCGCAGGCGCAAGTCCGTATCATTCTGAAAGGCGGTCAGCACCCACCTGATCATATCGCTATAGTCGTAGCGCTTGTGTGCTTCAAGCCACGCTTGATAATGGGGAAATTCACCGACTGCCGCACGTAGCTTTTCCATTTTCCCACGCTCGGCTGATATGAGTCCTTGTTTTAGATCCCCAGCTTTAAAGTTCTTATATGCGCGCTTATAGGTAAATTCTTCTCGATTCGGTAGATCGGAGAGATAATCGTCAATCGCTCGGTTGATTTTTTCAGCCGACCAGTTCTCATCCTTCATGACGCGAAAAAGATGCATGATGCGCGGTATTTCATGATAGCTACCACTAGGGTGGTAGAGGACGTGTCCGGTGCGAAATGTATCTATCCTGCTTTCCAAAAATTCCACAGTTTCCAATTCCGACACGAGTGAAAGTTCTCGTTTGCCGAAATAATCGAGGTTTTGATTGATAATTTCGTTGCAGAACGCATGAAAGGTGTAAATGTTTACACGATAGGCATCGGGCCCGATGAATCGAAGGAGCCTCTTACGCATAGCTACCGACGCGGCATCGGTAAAAGTGAGACAGAGAATGTTTTCCGGTCTCGAATCTGTCGCCTGCAAAATATGTGCTACGCGCGCCGCCAGCACTTCTGTTTTGCCACTTCCGGGACCTGCGATCAGCATCACGGGCCCTTCTATCGTAGTGGCCGCCATTCTCTGCTCGGGATTGAGCTTCGCCAGAATTTCTTCGAGTGTGTGATTCATGAAAATAGCTCACTAAATAGCTTTGAGAGCCTAAACTCTCAGCGTTCAAAAATCAATGATTCTTCTTTCTCTTGCAAAGCCGCTCACGTGAATTTATACTCACCTTACTTTTATTTATCACCGTGATACTATTGCGGGGACGTAACCAAATTGAAAATGGAATATGTGACTTTGTTGGCCGTGCTTGGATTGATCGGGTTTATAGTATGGGATAAGAGCAAGATAAAACCTGATGAAAGTAACTTAAAGCAAGAATTTGAGGATAAATACCGTGAGAAGCTCACCGATCTTGAGATAAAGTTGAAAACGGCGGAAAAAGAGCGCGATGAGCTTTCGGGCAAAGGAAAGGAAATGTTTGCGAACTTTACTTCTTTTAAAGAAAAAAATCAGACTCTCCAGGATAAGAACGAGGAGCTGAATAAGAAAGTAACGAAGTTCGAGACCGAGGAGTTACAGCGCGATAAGGAATTTAAGAAACAAGTTGCGGATTTGGAACGAGTGCGCGTGTCGCTTGAGGATGAGAAGACGAGAATCAGGAGGGATGATGAGGAGCGACAAAAACGTGAAGAAGAGGAACGCGATCGTATGTGGAACGAACACGAAAACGCATGTATCTCGGCGATGAAGTTGGTATGCCAGAAGCCTGAGTTTTCATTCGCATGGTACGATAATACCACCCTTCCATCTACGTTTGACGGGGGTATGAAGCCGGATTTCCTGGTGGAATTTTTGGGACAGTATATCATCTTTGATGCGAAGATGTCTCGTACGGCGAACTTACATACGTATATCACCGATCAGGTGAAGAAAACGGTAAAGAAGGTTAAGGCGAGCCCAAATGTGGATGAAATTTTTACCACGGTCTTTTTTCTTATACCTACTGTGGAGTTTGCAGGACTGAAACAAACCCATTTTTATGAAGAAGGATATCGTTTTTATATCATTCCTCTTGAGGCGTTTGAGCCGCTTATTGCTTCATTTAAGCGCATTACCCATTATGAACTCGCAGAAAGTTTTGATCCCAAGGAGCGTGAAAATATTGTGAATTTAATTGCCTCTTACGACCATCATATAAGCCGCCAGAACACAATGAATCTGCTGACTTCCCTCGAGGGCTTGAAGGTGATGCATGAAAAAGGCACGTTAACCGAAAAAATGCGTGACGACGTGGATACGGTAAAGCGAAAAATCCGCCCTCACCCATTTAAGGAGGCGGATCTGAAACGCCTCGTGCAGAATCCGGAGGAACAAATCAAGGTACTGGCAAGTCTTGTGACTTCAAAAATGCCCGAAATTGACGCCGAAGATATTTCTCGCGCATCGCAAGCTTCGCTGGATATTGAGTAGTGTTGATGTATTTTATCAACAGCATCTCGTACCGTTTCGCGCACTTGACGTTGCAAGAAGATATGTCTTTGTAGTAGTATGCGTTTCTTTGAATGAATGAATATTTTTCATCGCCAACCAATTATATAATATCAAAATCATGAGTACCGATTCCCTAAAGCCTCAAGAATCGCCCGAAGTGGGCGTCGAAAAGAAACTATCACCGCGCCCTCACCTCTCTTTGCCCCATATGTCTGGACGCACACGCAGTCTCGTGGCCGCGCTTTTACTTTTTGGTGGCGGTGGAAATTTCATCGGCTCATGTCGCCACAATGATGGTTTTGGTGCATCTTCTTCTGTTTTAGAGAAGGATCTTGTGAAAAAGCGCTTTGATGAGGTGAAGAAGTTCTACGCAAATACTAAGTTGCCGAAGGATCAACAATTGGATTTTGATCACGCACGTTTCCTCGATTATCGTTTCGGTAGTGTTGATGAAGTGTCAAACGACAGCGTAGTCGAAGTCCCCCTGATTCATAAGACAAAAGGTATTGTAGGCTATTTGCAGTTTAATCTTGCGGAATGGGTAGGTGAAGAGGAACGTATGCACGCAAATGAAAAGTTAAAGACATATCTTGCTTCTCAAAAAGTTGAAGTCGGTGTACTAAATATCAATCCAGACGCTCCTGTATCTAATAAACGTGGAATTTGGATAGTTAGTGATTCGGATAGTCGTATTTCAGAGAGAATTGAAGTCGGTACGGATATTGCAGATATAGATGCAAAACGAGCTTCTCTCGAGGCATACATCTCCACCTGGCCTAAATGGGATGACTTTGAATTCGATTTTGCGAACGCTACATTCGGTTACAAGGAAACGAGAGAACTGGCTGGGGTAAAAATCCCCCTCTACAAATCGACTCTACTCATGATCCCTTTTCAATATAAACCGCAAAGTGCATCTACCGGTGAAACGGTAGCGTACGTTGTTTTCGACATGGAGAAATGGAGAACAAAGGACGATCTATGGCAGACCGGACTTCCTGAAGAAGCTACGGCAGGTGAAAAACCCAAAGAACAGGCGCCTGAAATACCGTCTACAACCACAGGCGGTTCAGGAGCGTTCAGGGTAATAGGGATGGATGGGGAGATAGGGAATGGGAATGAGCTTATTATGGCTACTGAAAAAGATAGGAAAATATTGTCTTTAACGATTGCAAGTTCAATTTGGAAATATTATTTAGCTAGGCTAATGGGTACTGATTCAAGTGGTCAGATAAAAATGAGACGTGAAATATCAAATAATCGCACATTGGAGTATGTACCTGATAGTAAAATTATAAGTATCATGGACAACGCAGGTGGTTATGAGTTAGCCACTCTTGATGTCAGTCCTTCAACATTGAAAATTTCAAAAGGTAGGTTTGATGTTTTAACGAAATCATACTTAGTCGAAGAGAAAAACTTCCATGAAATTATGAATGATTTTGGTATATAGACGAAGCGAATGAAAATACTAGGGCCGAATTTGTGATTCATAGCCATGGCAAACAAGCAATAGCTACTGCTTAGCAGGTATTCTAGGGCCTGAAGGACGGTGCGAATCTTTGTTATAGGTCTGCGTATATGTTGAACCATCCTTTACAAATATGACATCTACATAAGGGCCTCCCCCTGGTATAATGGTCACAATTTTGTCTGCTCCCAAATTTGTTTTAACCTCTGCCATTAGCTGGTCTTCCGGATTATCAGGCCCAGGTGGTATAGGCTCCGGCCCTGGCTGCACTTTTCGTTTTGAACCTACGTTCAATGTGTCTGTTGATGAGTCGTAGTCGATATCCCATGTGGAGCCTTGGTCGCGGAAGCGGATGACAACTTTTGGCAAATTTTTGGTATTCACGCTTCTTATATCAGCCTTTTCATAAGCCTTCATCACCGCCGCTCTTGCCTTAGTGGCAACAGTTCCGTTTTCGGGATTAACAGGATCCTCATGCTCCCTGACGTGTTCATCCTTCCCTATAAGCTCCGGCTTAAGATAGGTATCCCATAATCCCTCGGTTGTATCGTTACCTCGTACCATGAAATCGTATGAGGCGTACAGTGCCCTGCAAATTCCGTGCGATCGCACACTTTTGCGTTCTTTTTATGGCTAATTTAAGCCATCTTAGTTTTTTATTACTGACGTGTTGCTCGCAGTGGCAAAAATGGGTTCAAACGGGGAATTCTAGCTTTAAGCTATACCGTATCATGTTATTCTAGCATTTTTTTCGAGATTGTACAAATGGATTAATTATTGCCCGCTTACGATTTCGTACTAGTACGGGTCAGAGTTAGGAAACATAGTAATAAAAGTGCCAATTGTTGGGAATAAACTTGGAGTAGACTTGGAGTAAAACTTGGAGTAAACTTGGAATACAATATTCTACTCTTATGGCTCTATTGGGATACAAATTCGCGATTAATCAAAAGATTAAGATTTTGCTTTCTCAGTTAAGAAGGCAGGAGAAGCAGCTCAATGCTATCTCTGTTTCACCTGAGTTGTTTCAGAAAATGTTTAAGCGTAATTATCTTCAACAGGCCTACAGTTCAACGAAAATCGAGTATAGCATCATTAATTACAATGACGCTCAAAAAGTTGTCCATCAAAGAAAGGCGAGAAATGAGGAGGAGCGCGAGGTTTTGAATGCGGCTCACGCTCATCTTGCCGTTATGTCGAATTTGCAGACCCCCATTTCAGATAATAGCATCATTGAGGTGCATCGTCAGATCAGTGAGGGGCTTAAAGGCTCTATGACTGAACCGGATTACCGGGCGGGACGTTATCGCGATATCCAAAATTATTTGGGTGATCCATTTTCCAACCACATTACGTATACATTTCCTGATCCGAAAGAAGTTCCAAAACTCATGAAGGCTCTCAACCATTTCGTGAATACGAATCAAACCTTTGATCCGCTTCTGTTTCCGGGTATTTTTCACTTTATATTTATTGCAGTTCATCCTTTTGTGAATGGGAATGGAAGGACGGTTCGGGTGTTGGAAGATTTACTTCTAAAGAAGGCGGGATATAATCGCCAGAATCTCTACAATTTATCCCAGTACTACTATGCGCATTTGAAGCAGTACCATTTTTTTTTAAATCAAGGCCGAGATCAAAAGGATTTAACAGATTTTGTTGAATTTTATTTGAGGGGTGTTGCAGAGTCGCAAAAAAACGTTTTTGCGGAGAAAATACACTTGGAGCGTCTGGAAAAACTGCATGCTCTATCATCTTGGGGTGAAATGGATACATTGGACAAAAAATTGCTCAACTACTTGGTGAGAAACGATGAAATGACCATGAGGAAAGCGCTTAAGTTAGCTTCTAGAAAGCTTACCGCAGAAGCACTTCGTTTACGATTCCAAAAGTATATTCTGTGGGGAGTTATGAGAAAAGTAGGAGAATTTAAGACTGCGAGGTATGTGTGGGACATGTAATTATGTTGTCACCTGTGTTTCTTTTTAGTACACTACGCACGCCAATGTGCGCTTTAATAAAAGGTTACCCAATCTGTAATGCAGGTATCTCTTGAAAATCTTGCGAAACGAGTCGGTATCTCCTCTGCGGAGCTCGAGGTGAAGCTCCATGAGCTTGGTTTTGAGTATGACAAGGAGACGGGAGTGGATAAAGAGATTGCGGAACTTGTCGTGGGAGAGTTGAAGCCCGGTGATATTGCAGAGGTGTATGATGAGCTTATTGCGGAAGAGATGCAAAGAGAGATAGTGAAAAGTCAGAGAAAACGTACGGTTGGTAAAGAGAAGAAGTATAAGGAGAAAAGAGCGGACACAGGTGGTGTGAGCGTGAAAGCCGATCTTATTGAGATCGGCGATAGTATTTCGGTGAAGGAATTTGCGGAGAAATCCGGTATCGGTCCGGCGCGTATTATCGGAGAGTTGATGAAAAATGGCATTTTGGCGAATATTAATCAGCAAATTGATTTTGCGACGCTGGAAATTCTTGCGTCGGAGTTTGGTATTACACTTGAGCGTAAGCGTGGAGAAGTAGATATCGAAGATGTGATGCATGGTAATCTTGGGAATCTCTTGGTGGAAAGCGATAAATCGAAATTGATTCAACGTCCGCCGGTGGTTACCGTGATGGGACATGTGGACCATGGTAAGACGAAACTTCTTGACTACATTCGCAAAACAGATGTGGTGGCCGGTGAGTCGGGAGGTATCACACAGCATATCGGTGCGTATCAAGTGGTGAAAAATGGACGAAAGATTACATTTTTGGATACGCCGGGACATGAGGCGTTCACGGCGATGCGCGCGCGCGGAGCGCGCGCGACAGACATCGCCATTCTCGTCGTGGCCGCGGATGAAGGTGTGAAGCCTCAGACCGTTGAAGCTCTCAATCATGCGAAAGAAGCGGGTGTGCCGATCATCGTCGCCCTCACCAAGATAGACAAGCCGAATATCAATATCGATAAAGTGAAAGGACAGCTGAGCGAGCTTGAGCTTCAGCCCGAGGATTGGGGCGGAAAGACTATTGTCGTTCCCGTTTCCGCCGTGTCAGGCGCGGGTATAGATACCTTGCTGGAGATGATTTTGCTTACCGCCGATATCGAAGATCTCCGTGCAAACCCGAACCGACCTGCGGTGGGCACCGTGATCGAGGCGCATCTCGATCCTAGCCTCGGCAGTGTCGCCACCATTCTTATCAATACGGGAACTCTCAAGATGATGGATCCGATTATGGTCGGGAGTGCATATGGGAGGATAAAATTGATGCGTGATCACAAGGGTAAGCGTCTCAAGGAACTCGGTCCTTCCGATACCGCACAGATCGTCGGACTTTCAAAAACTCCTCAAAGCGGAGATGTGTTGCAGGTTGTGCATAATGAAAAAGAGGCTCGTATGAAAGCCACCGCCATCGAGCAGATCGAGCGTTCACGTATCAGTGGCAGTATGGGTATGAGTATGGAGGATCTCATCGTGCGTATCAAAGAAGGTCGACTTCGTACTCTCAAGGTGGTGCTCAAGGCCGATACACAAGGTTCCCTTGAGGCTATAGTTGATAGCCTTCAGAAGATAAAGGGGCAAAATGTGGGTGTGAAGATTATCCATTCCGGAGCGGGAAATGTGAGTGAATCGGATGTAAATATGGCTGCAGCCAGCCAGGGTGTTGTCTTAAGTTTCCATGTGGAGACACCTCCTCAGGTGGTACAAAGCGCGGAACGTGCCAATGTTCAAATTTTTAAATATACCATTATATACGAACTGATCGATCAGGTGAAGAAGCTGCTTTCCGGACTTCTGGAGCCTGAAATTGTGGAAGTTGAACTCGGCGAACTCGAGGTGAAAGGTATTTTCTTCACGAAGCGCAAAGAGATGATCATAGGAGGAAAGGTTCTTACCGGCGTGATGCAGAAAAAGGTCAAAGTCCAGGTGATGCGAGGTGGCAATGAAGTGGGCGAAGGCACGATTATGAGTTTGCAGAAGGGAGATACGGCGGTGGATGAAGTGAAGGCTGGGAATGAATGCGGCATACGTTTTGAAGGCCAACTGCAGATTCAGATGGGTGATATTTTAAAAGCGCATAAGAAGGAGACCCGCATGCGCACGCTCGAGACAGCTTAAATTTAATTTTACCTATGACCGTACTTGTGACCGGCTCACTTGCCTATGACACGTTGATGACTCATGAAGGAAAGTTCCAGGATAGTATTATTCCCGGAGAACTTGATCATCTCAATGTGGCGTTTCTTATACAGCACAAGGAAGTGGAATTCGGGGGATGCGGAGGCAATATAGCCTACAATCTGGCATTGCTCGGAGAAGATGTAGACCTGATCGGACGTGCGGGAAGGGATTTTCGCGATTACGAGGAATGGTTGCTTGAGAATGGTATCAATACCGACCACATCACCATTCATGAGGATACCGATACCGCCGTCGCATATATCACCACCGATAGTAAGTTGAATCAGCTGACTTCTTTTTATCCGGGTGCAATGGGAAAAGAAACCGACGGTTTTTTCCCGAATAAATCCAAGGATTACTCGCTCGCAATTATCGCGCCTGAAAATACATACTGGATGGAGCAGGCAGTGGGATATTGCAGAGATCATATGCCTTTTATCTTTGATCCCGGTCAGCAGATGACCGCGTTGGATGCGGATTTTCTCATATCTGCGGCCAGATCGGCGAAGGTGCTGGTAGTGGGTGATTATGAGTTCGACCTTATGAAGAAGAAGACGGGCATGCGTGCGACGATGCTAACCTCTCTCTGCCCCACGTTTATCGTCACCCATGGTGTGAAAGGTTCTACGATTTACCACAAAGGTACTGTGATCGAAGTTGGGATTGCGGTGCCGCGTGAAGTGCTCGATCCCACCGGTTGTGGAGATGCGTACCGCGCGGGACTCGCTGCGGGTATGGCGTGCCGCTTTGACTGGGAACTCACGGGCCAGATTGCCGCAACCATGGGAAGTTTTGCCGTGGAGGCCTATGGCACGCAGAATCACTTTTTCACTCTCGAGGAATTCAATGAAAGACTCTTTGCCAATTTCGGTAAGAGGGTAAATCTCGAAGACGGGACTCAGTCCTAAGGAACCTCGAAAAACGCGCCCTACTGCGTCAACTTCGTCGCTTCCTCCTCGCCGCCAATAGCTCGCAATAGGTTTCGATTTTCTTCGCCTTTGACGCTCATTTCGACCTGTACTGTTGCCAGGTGCTCCACAATATGTGTGTGGTATTTTTTGAGTGCATGATATTTTTCCTTGAGCGTATCACAGGAAACATTTTGAAGAGGTAGGACGAATTCATCCAAATTCACACTTTTTCCAAATTGTGTCACTTTGGCTTCGTATGCAATTCCAATAAATGGCACTTTTGCGATACAGGCAAAAATCAGAGAATGCAATCTCATACCTATGACGAACTGCGCCCCCGCGATTAGTGAAAGTACGGATTTGACCGAGTCATTTTTGTAGACTTGCATATTTTCGTTATTCACCATTTCTTGAGCAAATAATTTACTCATGTACTGCTCATCAGATACTTTGCCGCCTCCAAAATGAGTCAAATAGACCTTATATCCTTCTTCATCCATAAGATATTTAAGAAAATGTATGAGCGCTTTTTCGTATAATTTATTTGTGCAATCAAGATAACGCATGCTTACAACAGTATATTTTTTTTCACGTGCCTCACGTGGTATTTTCTTCCCCTCACAACCTTCATTACTATTTCTCAAATCCTTCAGGTATTGCATACTGAAACATGGGTCACATCCAACCACTACCTTCTTTCTCACTTCCATTTTCTCCAAAGTCTCCTTTGACTCGTGGTCACGAACGGAAATTGCAGTTGCGTATGAACAAGCTCTCTTTGTAAGCCATTTCCCAAATCCCGTACGCAGAGGCGCAAATGATTGGGCATAAAACACAATTTTCTTTTTGTAGAGCCGAAATACAAGCGTATGCACGAACCATATCCATACAGCGCGAAGGGTGGATTCATCTGTAAAAAGTCCCCCTCCCCCAACTATTACCAGGTCGGTCTCTTTTATATGGTGATGGAGTTTAAGAAGCTGTGACGGGTGTAAAATAAAATGTAGTAACGAGCGAATACCTGTGGGAATAAACGAGATACTACCAACCTTGGGACTGGATAATCCCGACATCACTCGTACTTCTGAATCAGGAAATACCTTTGCAATATCCTGCATTGCACCCGCCAAAATCGCCTCGTCACCTATGTTGCCCGCGCCGTAATTGCCGCAAACGATAATTCGTTTCATGTGCAGATGATGTGGTGCTTACTCTTTTGGCGCTTCGATTGCTTCAACTACCGCTTCCACTTCCACTACAGGCGCCGTCGCGCCTACTTCATCCACTTTCGCGGCATCGATTTTAACTTTTTTCAATTTCAGACCATTTGCAGTAGATGCAATGTCCACAGGGAAAACAGTATCGGGTTTAAAATACGTCTCGTGAAGTCGGGCTCCCTTACCTGAAAGTTCTCTCATGTACCAGAGTTTTGCGCGGCGGATTTTCGCCTCTTTTATCACTTCAATCTTTTCTATAAAAGGTGAGTATAACGGAAATATTTTTTCCACACCAACTCCGCTCACTATCTTTCTCAATCTGAAGGTCTTGTCCGCGCCGAATCCGCTGTTCACTTTAATAACAAGTCCCTCAAACGCTTGGAGACGTTCTTTGGCACCTTCTTTGATCTTCTGATAGACTTTCACGGTGTACCCCGGACGGATGTCAGGTGCAGCCTTTTTTACCGAGAGTAAATTCACTTTTTTGACTAGTGCATGAGGCATAATGAGTTTGTCTTATTTCATTTTGTGCGCCGATTATATCGACGCCTCCCACTCATTGCAAGGGAATTGTTTCACAAAAGTTTCATAAAAGCGGAAAAATATATCGGAGAGAGTCTTATATTTTTCCGTTCCTACGTCTCGATCGGTGAAAGGTATTTTGAAAGTTTGTTGATCGCGATAATATTTGAAGAATCATGGATCAGCGCGCTGATGAATTTGTCGTTACATTCCAGACGGTAAAGAAAATCCGTTTTCGGCATAATACTGAATTTCACCGGTTCTTTGGATTGTTCGTCGAGAATTTTTTCGAGTTCGGTCTTGTTTACATTTCCGACCAGGAGCAAGTCGCAGCTCGCTTGTTTTCCCACAAATACGCCGGAAAGCAGAAGGAATTCGATGTCTCCCAGTTTATGTATCTGCTTCACAAGATCCTCTTGCGAATTTATGGATTTCATAATCATAGAATGAAGCTCATTAAAGAGGAGAAAGTTCTTATTTACCACATAATATTTCTTGCGATTCTTCGCCTTTGAGCGAAGTAGTCCGATACGCCTAAGGCTGTCGAGCTCGCGGCGCACGGAATTAATTTGTTCATCCAGAAGGCGTGTCAATTCACGAATAAAATACTCTCCCTCGGAATTTTGCATAAAAATCGTGAGGAGCTTAACGCGTGTCCGCGAAGTAAATAGGGCTTTTAGAACTTCCATGGCGTGGAATAGGGCTAGAAATTTATGTGTGAACCCCGCCGAGGCGGGATGGGGTTGAGGGGGAGGAACTCGCACGTAAACCTATTGAGGGTGAAATGGGCGGTTCCGCTACCGCGGAACTGTGAGCAAAGGGGAAATGTATGTGCGCCTTAGGCGCATGGCCATTGAGTTGGCGATAAGGCAATGCACACATAATTTGTACATCGTCGTCACTTTAATTTAGTTTGCACGAAATTGCAATGCCTTTTTAACAAAAAATTTGTACAACACGTGGAACACGTGGTCGTGAGCGGGTAAAGTGCCGTTAGCCATAACGGCATTCGTATTAAAATTTTATTAAATTTTCTGTTCTTGTACTATATTTTTATACAAACTTCTGACATTTCTGGGGAAGGCGTGTGGAAAAACCTAGTCCTAACCACGGGGCTGAAAATGTACATAAAAGTGTACAAAATCTCTGCCCGGGTGGCCTGATGGTAGATTTGCAAAAAGGAATCAATAATAAAAAATATCGATTTTCAGCGCGCGGAGGGATTGATTTATAAAAACAATTTAATAATCCTCTTCCTCGTCATCTTTCTTTTGGAAGATGGCGTTTAGGAGACCATGGTAGAAGAATCCGCAAATTACCCCGAGACCTGCGACCCAGAATATAAGCATTGTGGGAGTGGTATTTGGAGAAAGTTCATTGAAAAAGACGATCATATCCACGCATATCGCTTGAATATTTTCAAATGCAAGTATCAAGATCACCGTAGTAGTGATGAGCGATCCCAAAAGATAGAATATTTTGAGCATGTGCGAAAATTTACCTAATTCTACTCCTTCTTCAAATACATATCAAATACTTTTCCGACGAGAAGTGTGTTTTTCAGACGAACACGCCCTTCGGGCGTGCTTCCCTTTCCATTTCCACTTGCCTCCTTCCCTACCCCATAATATTCCTTTATCTTCGCCTGTTCATTCTCCGGGTAACGTTTCAATATTTTTTCGATTTCGGCATTGAGCTCAGCTTCGGTAACTTCAAATTTCTCTTCGGCAATAATATAGTCAAGCGCAAATCGCATCTTTATACGACGCTCCGCTTCTTCCTCCATACCTTTTTTCAGCGCCTCCTCCTTCTGTCCTGTTTTTTCCATGTGTTGCTCGATGGTCTGTCCACGCGTCTCCAGCTGGTGCTTGAAATCCTTCATAAGCGACTCCGCTTCCTGCTCCAAGAGTACGGGAGCCACCTCAACCTCCACTTCCTTCAGTAAGAGCTCGATAAGATCTTTTTCGGTTTCCTCCTTCGCCGCGCTGTCCATCTTTTCCTGCAGGATTTCCTTTATGTACGCCTCAAATTCTTTCACTGTATTTTTCTTACCTTGCGTTAATTCCTTCACAAATGCATCGTTCACCTCGGGCAACTCCTGTTCCTCAAGTCGATTGAGTTTTGCTTTGAATATGATTTTTTTTCCTTCGAAGTCCTTGACGTGGTAGTTTTTCGGGAAGGTCACGGTAAATTCCTTTTCCTCCCCTACCCTCATGCCGATGATCTCTTCTTCAAACCCGGGAATAAAGGTCTTGGAACCGAGGATCAGCGGATGATTGACGCTTTTGGTATTGGGCGCTTCGTTGCCAGCCTCTACTTTGCCCATGTATCCTTGGAAATCCAGTTCCACGCGCTGTCCGTCTTTTGCTTTTGATTCTGAGGCGGCGTCTTTCCACACTCCCTTTCTCTTTTGTATATCTTCGATTGCATCTTTTATATCTTTCTCGCTCACTTTTTGCTCTTTCTGATGTATCTTTATATTAAAGAAGGATTAAAAATAAGGGCGCGGAATAG
>CAYHQD010000007.1:0-21320 GCA_964358905.1 uncultured Candidatus Peribacteria bacterium | reverse complement strand
TTCTAACAAAAGAAAACTGTATACCGTGTCTACTTTTTGGGGTACAGATCATGGTAGCCCGTGGGGGAATCGAACCCCCGTTTCCAGGATGAGAACCTGACATCCTAACCACTAGATGAACGGGCCATAATGTGATGCTTCGCAGAAGAAAAGATTGGCGCGAACGCCATGGGGGAACCACGACAAGTCGGGGTAGTGGTAGCCCGTGGGAGAATCGAACTCCCGTTACCAGGATGAAAACCTAGTGTCCTAACCACTAGACGAACGGGCCGTGATGTGCGCGGGAGATTATAAATGCTTGCCTCGGTAAGTCAACGGATTCTGCTACGCAAGCGGTCACCGCAATCAGTGTGGATTTGTCAGAAAGAGGGCTCCACTGCTTCGCTATCGCTTCGCAGTATCTGAGGAGCGGATGCTGTAGATAGTGCGTGTCGAAGAACCCATCTTGTGAAGTTGAGCTTGTTTTTCGATGGTTTTTACCGAGGTGGCGTTGACTATTTTGCTGTCCACTATTCTCGCATCTCCACGGAGGTTTTCATTGGTGGTTTGCAATTGCTTCAGTTTGTATCCCAGGACCGTTTTTTGACCGTTGATCATGAAATAAGTTGCTCCCAATACGAGATTGAGGGCTATCACAATCACAAAAAGCATCTTGTACCCTGAACGAATTTCATCTGAAAGCGTCAGACGTCGTGTCATCTTGGTAGGCTTCTTGAATCTTTGGAGATCAAGTGTCATATAATAGTAGTCGCGGTCATAATTTTTCTTTCCTCTATAATAGAGCATGTGGGTGGAATTTTAAAGCAAAATTTTCGTGTGTAATCGAAAATTACGGTGTGTGGATTATTTGGTAGTAGATTTGGATCACGCCGCGAGAGATCGGACTGATGGTTTCAAACGCCTGTCTGGATAGGTCGAGTACGAAGCGTTCGTCGTAGGGGCCACGGTCGTTTATGCGTACCACGACTGATTTATCGTTTTCCAAATTTACCACTTTGACCAAACTGCCGAAGGGTAGGGTGAGATGCGCGGCGGTATAGAGTTCCTGCGCGAATTTTTCGCCTGATGCGGTGCCTCTTCCTTCAAAATAATCCGCATAGTAGCTCGCGCGGCCATAGGTTCTGCCTTCCTCCAACGTGTAGAAACGGTATATGAGATTTGCCAGGTCTTGTCTGGTGATATTGCCGTCTGGGTGGATATTTAAATTCATATCGGCGATCAGGATATACATCTCTTTAGCATACTGGAGATAGGGAGCGTACCATTCGTCCATGCTGGCGTCCCTGAATGGATTTTTGGTGATATCTTCGGTGGCGGGGAGTTCCACTGCATTTGTTTCGAGGAGAATCTTTACCGCTTCCGCCAGATTTACCGTATTAGAAGGCCTGAAAGTGCGATCATCATATCCGCGGATAATATTGTTTTTAAAGGCTTGAAAGACATATTTGTGATACCACGATTCAGGGGGTACATCGGTGAGGTCAAAATCGCTTTCAACTCCTTCCGTTTGTTCGATGGAAAGTCCGGCTTCTTTTTCAAAAAGCATCTCCGCATCCTGCGACGCGGCTTTTTCTCCCAAGATTTTTTTACCGAGTGTAATAATTTTCAGGGCTTCCGCACGATTGACCTCTTGGTCGGGTTTAAACGATCCGTCCGAGTAGCCAATGATTACCCCGTTTTGTTTGAGGTAGCGGATGGCGGGGAGGTAAGGGTGGTTCTCACCTACATCTGTAAATACGGATGCCAGAGTCAGCTTCGGTGTTATGAAGAGACTTCCTACAATTAGACCCACTGCCAATAATCCTTTCCAAAATATACCTTTCATAGGTGTGATATTACGCATTTCTAAGTTTCAGCACAACTTTTCTGCGTGTGCCGATGCCCACGCTTTCCGTCTCCACATCGCTGAATTGTTCACTTTTGATGTACATGTGTACAATTTTACGGAAAAACGGAGACATTGGCGCGAGTGCCTGAGGTGTTTTCGCATTTCGCAGGAAGGTGACTTTTCGTTCCGCGAGCAATTTCACGCTTTCAATTTGTTTTTTTCTGTATCCGTCCACATCGAGGACGATGTTGCAGGTGATGTCGTTTTTTCTTTTTAGGATCGTGAGGGTCAGCATTTGCATGGCGCCGAGTGTTGCTCCGTGACGGCCGATCAAATTCTTCGCCTCTTCGCTGTCAACATTTATATAATACTCGTTTTCTCCTTCTTCCGTGACGCTGATGGCGGAGAAATCTATGCCCATTTTTGTCAAAAGTTCGTCTATGATATTTTTGATGATTGTTTCCATTGTTGCGAGATGAGGTTACAAATTAATGAATGGATTTACTTATGTTTTTTTATCTGCCCCGAAGGCAAATATTTTCTTTTATCTTCTTCATGTTTTTCTTCCTGTGTCTTTTCCACGACGCGTATGGTGACGTCTTCAGAATTTTTTGAAGTGACTGCGCTCTCTTTTTCACGATTTACCAAAAAGGTTTGTGCGATGCCAAAAAGCGTGGAGGTGCCCCAATATAATCCAACTCCGGCTGGAAGTGAAGCAGTAAAAAATGCGATCATGACTGGCATGGTGTAGGTCATCGTCTTATTCATGGTATTCATATCGGGCATATTTGGAGCAGAGGCCTCCGCGGGTTTTGTCTCAGGCGCTTTCTTCATTTTGAACGTCATTTTCATCTGAAAAAATTGTAGAAGTCCCACGATGATCGGGAGTACGATGAGATTTTTTTCCGCGAGGTTGAGGATTCCCAGAAAAAGCGGATCAACCGTATCAAACGCAAAATTATTTTGAAATGCATACAACATATGTACATTACCTCCGAGCACCACTTCCCGTACCGAGAAATATAGCGCGATCAATACCGGGAATTGGAGCAAAATCGGCAGACAACTTCCCAACGGATTTACCTTAGCTCCCTTCCACACCGCCATCGTCTCCATAGCGATGCGCTCCTGATTTCCCTTGTATTTATTTTGAATTTCCTGAATGCGCGGTTGAATTTCTTGCAGGTGTTTTTGTGAACGCAGGGCCTTTTGAGACGGTATGAGCAATATCAGACGTACGAGCAGAGTCAGGAGAATAATGCCCACTCCGAGACTGTGTACGGGATTTATATTGATGAAAAAAATGAGTGCGTTGTAAATCGGTTTGTGAAATACGGTATCCCAGAACCGTTTGAAAATCCCCCTTTCTTTGATGATGAATTCCGGAGAAGTGAAGGTCTTTTCATTTACTTTCAATTCCAATTTATAACGGCCAATTGTTCTAAATAAGTCCGCGTTCCAGGGAAGCAGGCTGAAACGAGCTTTTTTTCCGGATTCGACCTTGAGCGTAAGGTCGGTATCTTTTTTGATCGCTTCTTTTACAGGTATGGGAAGCGCTTTCCATACTCCGTTTTCGTAAGAGTAGGTATCGAATACGAGATTAAGCGTGCATTTCTCACTCTCCGGTATCTCCACGCATGTCGTAAGTGTGAGAGCTGAGGGAGTATAGTTTATAATTTCCACGACTATCTCTTTGCCGACGGCGAAGCCTTCCTTCGATGTTTGGATGAGAACTGTGTTTTGTGTCAAAAGTTCCTCTTTATTTTCTCCTCCACCAATATCAAAAAAGTTTATGACGAGTTCGACAATCAGGAAGAGGATCAACCATGTGAAGAAAAAACGTTTGAAGTCAGGTTTCATAGAGATAGCTTTCTTAGATCATTCTCGATGTCATGATAGGTGGCGTCGAGAGCGTTTTTGTTGATCAGAAGTACTTTATCGTAATGGCGTACCGGAGTAGATTCTTCTTTCAGTGAGGCTTTTTCATTGGGGTGCAGCGCATTGCGAAGCAATGCGTGATAAAATCGTCTTCTGCACTTGTTTCTTCGTACCGCTTTCTTATCCACTTTTTTGCTTATAACCACCGCAAAGCGATGAAATGCTTCATTATTGGGTGCGATCAAGGCGAGAAACAAATTCCCGGAAATGCGCTTACCCTCGGTAATGATTTTACTGATGTGGTCTTTTTTTGTGAGTCGAAACTTTTTCTTCAGCATGAATAAGCCTACACAGACAACTTTGCTCGTCCCTTGGTTCTTCTTCGCGCTATTACTTTCTGCCCGTTTTTGCTGTCCATGCGGTGCAGAAACCCGTGTCTTCGATTCCTTCGTCGTGTTTTAGTCTTCGATTGCATGCGTAAAAAGTTAAACTATCAATCTGAGAAGGTGCGCAGATTCTATCTGCGGTGAATGTGGGAAGTCAAGTGGAAAGTCGGAGCTGTTTCCATAGAAAAGTCCATGTAGTATCCGCTTATTCCCTTTCAAATTCTTTGAGCATTTCCAAAAGATCGGGCTGTGATTTGAGAAATTCAATGAGTTTTATCTCGATCTGACGAATGCGCTCACGGGTTACGCCATGCTCATCTCCAATTTTTTGCAAAACAAGAGAGTCTTCATCGGAATTGAAACCGAATCGCGAACAAAAAACATTGAAAGCGCGTTCTTTAAAGTTATCTGTAAATGGGCCTTTCTCAAACAGTCGTTGTTTAAAGGTTTTAAGAAATACTTCACGGGATCCGGCCATCCCCGCATTTTCAAAAGCCGGGTCTTCCAAGCCCATGATTCCTTCCTTTCGATCACCGTCACTCTCATCCCCCAGTGGCGCATCCAAAGAATCTTCTTGGTATTTTCGGACGCGATCATAAGCTCTGCGCAAGGGCTGAATTTCTTCAAGCGTATACCCTAAAAATTCGGCAAGTTCCGTTAAATTCTTTGGGTATCGGCCATGTTTCGCTTGAAATTGAGACAATAATTTTCTGTACAGACTTCCCGCTTCCTGAACATGAATAGGAAAACGAACCTCTCGACTGTGGTTCTTAATATAACGGCTAATAGATTGCTTAATCCACCACGTGGCATAGGTGGAAAATTTCGTCCCGTGCTCCGGGTCAAATTTTTCGACGGCTTTCATGAGGCCTATATTCCCTTCTTGAATCAAATCCTGAATCGGAATGTTGGACCAAGCATATTTTCGCGCAATATGAAACACCAATCTCAAGTTGAATTGAATGAAGAGAGTTCGCGCGCGTTCATCTTTATGATCGCGGTAGCGGCGCGCTAAAAATTGTTCTTGCTCCGCGGTGAGAAGCGCCATTTTTGGCAACTCCAAAATGGCACGATAGTCATGATCAGGTTCTTGAAAATCCGGAGGTCTTTTTGGAGCAGTGGATTCTCTGGCAATCGTGGAAGATTCAACTGGTATTTCAATCGCAGGAGGTTCAATCGGCACTATAATGGGAGGAAATTCCACCGGTGCTTTAACGGAACGAGCTTTTCTGAATACCCATCCTTGAACATGATCCCACTCCAAACCGACCGCCTTTCGCAATCGACGACGACCGGAATCTTTCATCATTCGACTGCAAATTCGACGAGTTGCGAAGCGACGGCATTCCTCCATGGACCAATTCAAAAATGCTTCGTAATCCCCAAATGAAATTTTTGATTTTTCACCATCCTCATTCTCCATAATAATCCCGCTCAAAAATTCAACTTTTTCACGCACCTCCGCTAATGTTTCGCCTCGACGAGCCAGATGCTCCGCACGCCAAGGAGCACATCCCAAGTTGCATAAATACTCACAAATAAGTTTTTGATCCGGATTAAGCAGAAGCATGTCATAATCAAGCCACTCCGCATCTCCGTTTTGGTAATCCTCCTCAAGGACATCTTCGGTAATAGGTTGACCGATGGCTTCAAGAATTGGAATGCGTTGAACGGCAAAACGCCGCCGATCAAGATCATCTCCCCAAAAATCCATGGCTTTGTAACTCAAGCGATGCCGCCGAAACAATATCTCCATTTGTTGGCGATCCAAATAGCGAGTTTTAAGTTCCGACCAAAAAGAATAATCATCAAGGCGAGCAAGTCGAGCAAATTCGTCGGGGGAAGCCTCATCAATCAAAAATTCCATTAAAATACCTTCAAATTCATCGTTCTCGCTTTGAACCTTGAAAGCTTCCACATGAGTCTGCCGATTCAACCATGCCGTCTCTTTATCCGTTTTTTCACGCGCGCATCGGCGAAAACGTTTGGCCAAAACCACACGGAATCGGCTATAGGAATTACTGCTAATCGCATGAAAATAGTTCTGAATGGGATGTCCCACTTCGGCAAGCACGCGACCGTACAAACGCAATCGATCGGGTGTTATGAATTTTGAGAGCCAAGCCGGGAACTCAAACGGGGGGTCACCATAAAGTTCTCCCAATTCTTGAAAACGAGAGGGGCGAGAAATTTTTGTATAGGCGGACTCAATAAGGTGATTCAATGCCTCATGACTACTGTGGAGCCAATACCAATGCTCCGAACAAAAAGGGATACCGCGAGATTCAATATACTTAATTTTTTCAAGTAGATTTTTCGCAGGATGATGAGGAAAAAGATAAGCCGGCGGATCGCAAAGTTCGCGTTCGCGACAAAAAGCCATCAATGCTTCAGCGTCTTCGTCCACGGTATGCCGTTGCTCAACCAAAGAATTCACATTATTAACCAGCTTGGGGTGACTAAGACATAATAATCCGGGGACAATCTCGCCCAAATGCTCTTGCATGTACTCGGCTTTCCTTAAAATAGAAGTCGGACGGTAATGACGCGTCCACGTTTGTTGCAACAAATCCTTATAAGAAATACCCAGCTCCAGAAGGCGCGCTTTCGCCTCATCATCTTCAAGGCGATGACGGGCGGCTTTATCGCGCATGGCACGTATGTAATTATCAGGCGCTTCGAATGGAATCTCCGGAGCCACCGGCTCTCGAGGTTGAGCATCAACTTCATCAGCGTCGTCAAGATTAGGATGATAATATTGTAAAACTTCCTTCATGCGACGAACTGACCTTTGGCAATCGGTTAATTTTAGATGTAAAAAATGAACTGCGTATTTGATGGGAACGCTTTCCTGCTCAAAGATTTGTAAACGCTGACGTATAACAGACATAGGCGTTTCTCTAGCGGCATACAAAAGTTGACGCATATAAAGCGGGACATCTGGATGTCCGTCAAAAAATTCCTTTTTTTCTTTTACAATAGGGTCCTCAATATCTTGACTGTCTAAATTGGGCATTTTTCTCATATGGCTAAGGGGTTTGCGCAAAAAATAAGATTCCAAACGATTTTCAATTCCCTTAACCGAATGATGAGCCAAAGAACGATATCGTTTTTCAGGAAGCCACATTTGATAAACACGGATGCCGTACTCTGAAAACCAAGGGCTTTCAAAAAGAAAATAATGCCAGTCAAAATGCCTATCCGGAGGACTTTTACCAAGATGATGATCTAAAATACGTCGAAGGTCGGCCTCCAAAAAATTCTCCATATCGCGACGTTCTTTCTCCGAAATATCTTCCGGAACATGACCTTGCTTCAGTGAACATAGCAAAAGTTCATGAACGCGCTCGTCCGACACCTTTTCTATTGATGTCTCGGGGGTATTTGGCATTAAAATGGAGTTGTAGAGGCTCGCAAATCCTCCGGGAATAAACTCGTAATAGTTTCTATCGAAAATATAATCTTTCGAACGAGGCATACGACTTCCCGGGTGATAAGTTCGATTCTCAAGTGGGAATCTATTGGATCGGTTGTAAAGCAACCAAATCTCTTCAATCAGTTGATCGCAGACACGAGGAGTATCTTTCGGATCGACAATCACGGGAAACCCCATGCTAGAAGCCAACTCTCGAAAGCTCACCCCCGATGTCAGCCATGGAAAATCGCTCAATACTTTAACGCTACGACTCTGATAATCGGGGTGGCGCTTTACGAAATGGGCAAGAGGTAAGGATGACAAGGTGCGATCAAGCCGACTACGACTAAGCCCATCTTCAAAGTGTGTGCGTTGATCATTAAAAAAAGTCAAAAGCCCTTCCAGTCGCAACAACAACCGTCTTATACGAGTGCGCACAATTTGGCCACGTTCATAAATTAACGGGTCGGGCGATACATCCAATGAACTAAGCATAGGTAAAGCCGCCTTATTTACATCTTTTAAAAGTTCCAACGCCGGAATCACCTCCCCTCGGCGTCCAACCTCCAAAATATGCTCACGGGTGCGTACCATCACTTCAGTCAGCTCGGGAAACTTCTGCAGATCGGACACAGCTTCATCCAATAGGGGTTCGGCAGGGCGGTGCCAAGAAAGCGTATAGCCCATTTCATCTAGTGAATGTCCCATTCTATACTAAAGCTAAGGAGGTAATTCATACCAAAAAGTATATATATAAACAAGAAAAAAGTGTGGGATATAGTGTAAAGCAATTACCAAAGTAAATAAACCTGGTTTTATGATTTCGGATTGCTTATCCAAGCGAAATCTCCAGAAAGTTTTTGAGGATTTTCTTTCCCTCTGGTGTCCCTATGGACTCCGGATGGAATTGTATGCCGAACAATAATTTATCTGTATTTTCGACGGACATGATAATGGAAGGATTGTCTTTGACGATAGATGTCACTCTCAACTGTTTGGGAATTTCCGTCCCGATGAGAGAGTGGTAGCGCATGGCCTCGAATTCTCTTGGAATATTTTTAAAAAGCGCACTGGATCCGTCATGAACGATCTGACTGCGTTTCCCGTGGATGATTTCTGGCGCGTGTTCGATTTTTCCTCCGAAGTGAGCTATGATGCCCTGATGTCCTAGGCATACACCGAGAAGAGGGACCTGCATACCTTTTATATTGTGCAGATCGAGTTGCGTGATGATTTTCTCACATATTCCGAAATCCTTTGCTCGTTCCACGGTGCCAGGCCCTGGCGAGAAGACTATATGTGTCGGTTCGAAATCAATCACTTCACCCAGTGAAATCTCATCATTGCGAAATACGATGGGGTTGGCACCGAGTTCTCCAAGATATTGATACAGATTATACGTGAATGAATCGTAATTATCTATGAGGAGAGTTTTGTGGAGAGTCATATAAATCTATTGAAATCACAGCGTCGAAACGGTACATTCTTTGCAGAAAAGCGCACTATTAATTGTAGCATACCCCTTCACTTTTAAAAGACCACTTCCATGACCCTAACAGTCAACAGCGATTTCGTTATTTTTGGCAAGCAGCCACTCAAGGGGTATACGACGAATTTTTTCTATTCATGGGAAGATGAGGATCCCGCACATCATGCGAAATTGTATGTGAATTTTTTGATTGATAACGATGAAATCGACGGTGAAGAATTCGCTCAAGAAATGTTTGAAATTATCCGACATCATTATTTCCAAAATTTCGATCGTGATCCGCATGAGAGGTTTGAGGAGACGCTGAATGAGGTCAATAAGTTGGCTCTCCAGTGGCGTGAACGCAAACAGGTGAAATTTTTCTCCGATATTCATGCCGTGGTAGGGGTGATTCAGGACCACACCCTTTATATTACCCAGTGCGGTATGGCCGAGGCGTATTTGCTTCGTAAGAGACATCTGACCGTGGTGTCCGAGGGACTTAGTGAGAATGATAAGGATCGGGAGAGTCTATTTTTAAATGTGGCGAGCGGCGAACTCGAAGATTTCGATACCGTAATTTTTACGACTGCGCGTCTACTTCGGTACTTGCCGAAAAATGAAATGGCAAAAATTTTTACCCGCGATACTTCGCTCGCACGTTCTTTCCAGGCGCTTAAAGATGCGATGGAGACCGAGCTGGATTATCAGGTGAACGTGCTCGCGCTCAATATTATTCATCCCAAAGCGGAGGCTTCCGCTATGGCGGAAGGTGAAGCGTCTTCTTCAGATTCTCCACTGTCGTCCGGTATGATGAAACGTTTTTCCGGATTGCAGGGGATATCAATGCGTGCGCAGAAGATGTTTTCATTATGGCAGAGAGGGGAGAGAAGAGACGCGACTTTGGGTCGCGTAGAGCATCATAAGCCGCTTGTGGATATAAATAATCTCAAAGACTTCAGTACGTTTGGTAAAGATAAAGTGCTCGTGTCACTCGTACTCGTCGTCGTGGTTTTGGTGGTGGGGCTTTTTGTACTTCGTGCGAATATTCTCAATGAGCGCAGACTCTCCGAGCTTGAAGCGACGCTCGAAGGCGTGCAAAATGATCTTCAGGAGGCGGAGACTCGGGGGACGTTTGATAAGGAGACTGCGATGGAGATGCTCGATCAGGCAGAGATAAAAGTGAGAGGTGTGGTGGCTACGGGGGAATTCAGGAATAAAGTCCTGCTTCTTCAGGATCAAATTCAGGATGTGCGCAACCGTCTGGATAATGTCGTGAAAGTCGAGAATCCGACTGTCATTGCCGATCTTTCCACGAAGCGAACGACTGCGAGTGCGATCGGTATATTGCCGCTTGATGAGTTGATCTATGCGTATGAATATAATGCACTGTATCCGATTATTCTTGATAAACTTCAGGATCCTTTGACCGTTGATCAGAATGAATCCGTGATTGATGGGGTATTCTCACCCGAAGATAAGTCGCTGATTTTCCTCACCAAGGCGCATAAGGTGATCGAGTTCAAAGATAATTTCGTGAAATTTTTGGATACCTCCGATCCGGCGTGGAAATCCGGTATGGCGCTTCAGGTCTATGGCGATCGTCTGTATGTTCTCGATCCTACGGAAAATAAAATATGGAGGTATCGTCGAGGTAAGGAAAGTTACTCTGTCGCGGAGAGTTATTCTGCTCAGGGCGATGTCACCAACGCCGTGGATTTTGCGGTGGACGGTTCAATCTATGTGCTGAATTCGGACGGAAGTATCGTGAAGTATTATGCGGGTGAGCTCGAAGAAGGTTTTGCGGTATTGCGTTCACCGATGGTGCCGCTTACCAAACCAACTCGTATCTTCACCGAGTTTGAATTTAACCAAGTGTATGTCGTAGAACCTTCCACTTACCGTGTGCTTACTTATAATAAGGATGCCAAGACCGGCAATCTCGTCTATTCACACCAATATCAGTTCGACGCTTCCGCCGGTATTTTAAAAGACGTCTACGTGGACAAAGAATCCAACAAGATGTTCATCGCCACTGATACGAAGGTGTACCAAGTGGATTTATAGGAACTTCATCTCATAAATTTCTTTTGGATCGTCGCCGTTTTGTACTATGTATTTCTGGTGGTCGCTGAGGATTTTGTACAGCACGCGCAGTAGCGTGCTTCTTTTTTTTGCCACTTTTTTGTTGCGGAGTGAGGCTTTTTCTATCATGTCTATGGCGAGGTTGTAGCAACTTAAGTGGTTGGATACTTTCATGTCAAAAGGAGTGGTGGTTGAGCCCGCTTCTCTGTAACCATGCAAGGTGAATCGTTCTGAATGTACATATGGCCAGAGGATTTGCTCTACGTCGTTTGTGTAACCGTGGTAGGCGAATACGACTGGGCGGTCTTTTGTGAAGTAGTGTTCCACATGTTCCTTGGTCGGGCATTTGCGTTCGTGCGGACAATTGTCTCCAAGGCAGATGCCGGTGAGTTCGGAAACGTTGACGTAACGGACCTTTAATTCGGGCACGTGTTCACGGCACCACTTGACCGCCATCAGCGCTTCATGGGTGATATAGTCGCCCGTGGATGCGAGTACGACATCGGGATTTTTGGATGCTTCTTTGCCGCCGACCCATTCCCAGATGCCTATACCGGTTTTTGCTTGGCGGCGGGCTTCTTCGAGCGTGAGCCATTGAAATGTGTTTCTTTTTCCTGCGACGATTACGGCTATGGAGTCATGTTTTTTGGATACTTCTTCTATAGCGGCGAGCAGAGAGTTTGCATCGGGCGGATAATAGATTTGGCAGAATTCAGGATGTTTTTGGAGTACGTTACTGACGAAACTCGGATTCTGGTGAGAATACCCGTTGTGGTCCTGTCTCCAACTTACGCTGGAGAGGAGGTAGATGGAACTTGGGATTGGGGTGCGCCATGGAATGGCGAAACTTTGCTTCAAGAATTTTGCGTGTTGATCCACCATGCTTGCGATAATGGTGGCGAATGCTTCGTAGCTTACGAATACGCCGTGTCGGCCACTGAGGATGTAGCCTTGCATCCAGCCTTCAAGGGTGTGCTCTGAGAGCATTTCATAAACTCTGCCGTCGTAGGCGACATCTTCGGAATTTTTCACGATCGGCCAGACATATCCGCGTGTGGTGGCCTCGAATACATTGTGCAGTAAATTTGATTCGAGTTCATCCGGGCAAAATATGCGGAAATTTTTTGGATTCAGTCTGATGATATCTCTGAAAACTTTTCCTGTGGTGATCATACTGCTCGCTTTTTCACCGGCTCTTTTTTTGAATTTGATTTCGTGTTTTTCGAGAGAGGGCAGTTTGAGTTTTTTGTAGAAATTACCTCCTACCGCGTGACGGTTCATGCCAATGCGGTGCGTACCCGTTGGTACAAATGTAAGAACGTTTGGTTTTGGTCTGCCTCGTTCGTCCACCAGGTCGTGTATATGATAACTGCTGAGCCATTTTTTTATCACTTCGAATTCATGTGGGTGTTTTTGCGGATTGTCGAATGGAATGCCATGCGAACGAAATGAGCCCTCTATATGATGTCCTTCGAACATTTTTGGGCCGGTCCAGCCTTTGGTTGTGCGCATGAGAATCACGGGCCAGATCGGTTGAATTTCAGGTTTTTTTGGACTGCGCGCCAGTGCTTGGATTTTGCGAATTTTTTGATATGCATATTCGACCGCGCGTATCATTTTTCGATATATGTTTTTGCCTTCGACTATCAGCGGTTCATAGCCCATTCCTTTGAAAAGCATAGTTAATTCCTTGTTGCTCATCGAGGCGTAGATCGTTGGGTTGGAAATTTTGAATCCGTTGATGTGAACAATCGGGAGGACGGCTCCGGAGGTACGAGGGTTTAAAAATTTATTGCTGTGCCATGCGGCGGCGAGTGGTCCGGATTCGGCTTCGCCATCACCGACGACTACGGCGGTGATGAGGTCTGGATTATCGAGTACGGTGCCGAATGCGGTGGAGAGACTATAGCCCAGTTCGCCTCCTTCGAGGAGCGATCCGGGTATACTCGGAGTGACGTGACTTGGGAAAGGCGAGTGAGGCCAAGAAAAATCGTGGATCAATTTCGTCGTGCCTTTTTCATCGCGCGTATAGGCTGGATAAAATTCTTTTATCGTGTCTTCCGCGAGCAGATTGGCGAGAGTGGCTGGCGCGCCGTGCCCGGGGCCTGTGATCATCATCATGTTGCATTTGTGTTTGTAAACTAGGTAGTTCAAATTCGCATTGATAAAATTCAGCCCGGGCACGGTCCCCCAATGTCCGAGTATCCTCTGTTTAAAATGCTCAATTTTCAGCTCTTTTCTCAAGAGTGCATTTTCTTTCAGATACAGCGAAGCCGCCGCGATATAATCCGTATACCGCAGGTATTTTTTCATCCACATCACCGCGCGAAAATCACGTAGTATCATGTCGAATCGTTTTTATATTTATTTTGCCTCGGTATTATATCACAACCGGCGCCAATGCCAAACGATTTTTCACTTTTAAAAATCAGTTCTTTTCCCTTTTCTTATTTGTATCAAAATGATACAATTAGCATGTAAAAATGATACAATTATTATTCATTTAATATGATAAATCAGAGGCAGAAGGCGATACTTTCCATTATTGCCCAAAATAAAAATATCAGTTCGTCCGCAATTACGGAACTGTTGACGGTTGAGAATATAATCTCACGTATTACGATTATCAGAGATCTCAATGTTCTTGTAAAACAGAAAATTCTTAAGCGAAGTGGCGAGGGAAGGAGTGTAACCTATGCAATTAAAAATGTTCTTATTCGTCCGCTTGATGTTGATGATTATTTTAAACTTTCGCTTAGGCAAAGATATGATTCGACTCGCTACTTGGATTTCAGATCTATGCGTCAGTTTTTTCAACTTTCCTCGCTTTTTCCCCTTCGGAGAATTGAAGCGGTAACAAAACAGTTCCAAAAAAGATTTAAGAGATATGGTGCTAAAACTCTTGAACGCGAATTGCAACGTCTCACGATAGAGTTCACTTGGAAATCGTCACAGATTGAAGGTAACACATATACATTACTTGATACCGAGCGACTTCTCGTGCAAAAAAAAATAGCTTCCGGCAAGACACATGATGAAGCGTTGATGATACTCAATCATAAGTTAGCCATTGATTATATTTTTAAGAATCCGAAACTTTTTAAAAAAATAACTCCCCATCTTATTAAATCCATTCATCAACTCGCAGTTTCCGAACTTCGTGTGAAGACGGGTTTTAGAAAGCATGGAGTTGGTATCACAGGTACGAACTACAAACCCTTTGACAACGAATTCCAAATTGCTGATGCGATTGAGGGTCTTTGTCATATACTCAATAAAGTATCTCATCCTTTTATAAAGGCTCTCATCGCCGTGACGGGTATTTCTTACATTCAACCTTTTGAAGATGGTAACAAAAGAACGGCGAGACTTGCAGGTAATGCACTTCTTTATGCTTATGATTACTGTCCCATTTCTTATCGAAGCGTTTCGGAAATTGAATATAAAAAAGCTATCATACTTTTTTATGAACAACATTCTCTTGAATATTTTGCGCGTCTGTTTACCGAGCAATACGTGGAAGGAGCGAAGATCTATTTCCCATGAATTGCTAAAATTCCATTGCGGAAAATTTCATTTCAGGTATTGTCCCGACAGAAATTTTTTAACACAGTGGTGATAAATTAGATTTTTTTGGAGAAGGTCATTATGTAATGGGAGACTTTAATAGTGCGGATATGTTAGGTTGGTTGGATGCCGCTCCTGCTTCGCCTAGAAATTCAGAGCTTTTGAAAGGCCTCGCGGCTGTACGCCAAGGTATCGGAGATACCGTCTTAGGTGCTGATGCTCCCACTATATCAGCGGAGTAATCCCATTGTTTTGCATGCAGTATAGATCTGCAATTCTTCGTGAGTTGGGATAACCAATACATGCACTTTGCTTTTTGCCGTTGAGATTTCCGTAATTTTTTTAGGATCAGTGCAGTTTTTATTTTTCCCCATATCCAATGTTGTGCCAAAAGGCGCGAGGTATTCGCAGATCCATTTTCGTATGTAGTTCGCTTTTTCGCCGATGGTCGCGGTGAATACGATACAGTCGATTCCACCGAGCGCTGGGACGTAACTGCCAATGTATTTTGCGATGCGATAACAATATACCGAAAGCGCGCGCGAAGCGCGCGCTTTTTCCCCATGATTTTTCCCAAAATACGCATCTCTCAGATCGCGCATATCGTATGATATTTCGGAAAGACCTTTTAATCCCGATTCACTTTCAAGCATGGTATGGATTTTTTCGAGCGACATTTTTTTGCCAAGATGGAATATGATCGCGGGATCTATATCTCCCGACCGCGTGCCCATCGGTGTCCCTTCAAGCGGGGTAAAACCCATGGAAGTATCCACCGCTTTTCCTCCGATACTTCCAGTGACCGAAACACCGTTTCCTAGATGACACGAAATTATTTTGAGATTTTTTTTCTTCAAAAAGGTGATCGCCTCATTTGCCACATACTGATGCGAGGTGCCGTGAAATCCGTATTTTCTTATTTTTTCTTTTTCATAAAGTGCGTAGGGAATAGCGTATAGATATGCCCTTTCGGAAAGTGTGGAAAAATATGCAGTGTCAAATACCGCGATATTTTTTGTTTTCGGCATCAATTTCATGCATGCATTTATTCCTGCGATATTCGCCGGATTGTGAAGTGGTGCAATCCCCGATAATTTTTCCAATTCTTTCAGCACGCTTCGTGTGACTACAGTAGGTTTCGTAAATTTCTCACCCCCATGTACCACCCGATGCCCGATTAATTTTATGTTGTTGAGATCCTTCGTTATTTTTTTCATTTTTCCCAGAATGTTCTTTATCGCATTCTCATAATTTTTCACTTTTTCTTCGCATGTATGAAACACCTCTTTATTTTTTCCCACTTCAAAAAGACTCGCCTTCACACTCGATGAGCCCGTGTTGATTACCAAAATATATGATTTCTTATTTTTTTTCATTTTTTTATTTCGCTATTCACTTTCTGTTTCTTCTTCATCACCACCGATACTCTTTACATTGTCCAGAGCGGCGCTTACATCTTCTTTCGCTTTTTTGACGCTTTCCGCCGCTTCCTGAATAGACTCCGCCGTCTCTTTCACATTCTGTACCGTTCTATCTATATTCTCTTTAGTTTCTTCCACGGTTTCCTTTACTGCGTCTACTTTTTCTACAACATTTTCACGTGCTGAGAGTACGTTGTTTTTTACGTTTTCTCCGACAGATTCGCAACCTGCGAGCAATGAGGTACTGAAAAAAAGTGCGGCCAAAAACGGAAGATATTTATTTTTCATCGGCCGGGATTAGTGAAGTGAGATCGCCGTCAAAATTATTCAGAAAATTGTGCATATCGAGCACTTCGTCCGTGGATACACTCTCTCCCACTTTCCAATAATTGTACGGTCGGGATGAAATACGGCGATGTTTGCGCGCCACGCTTACGGTAATGATGATTCGATGAGTGCATTCCTGACATTCGGCAAGAAACATGCCGTAGACTTGATTTGTGCCGAGTATCTGTATTTTGCGTTCGGAATATTCCGCCGTGCAATACGGGCATTTGAGATCTCGACGCAGTTGTTGCAGGACTATTTTGAGTTCGAACAGATTCATATAAATTCATTATATTCTCTTGGTACTGAATGATACCTCTTCTCAAACAAAAGTCCAGATTTTTATCATACATTATACTTGCGACTTGGTTGTTTTTGGAGTAAAGAAAGTATGATTAGTATATATAATTTATAATATTTTTTATGGGACTTTTCGATAAAGTAAAACAGGCGCTTGGGATTGGCGGAGTAAAGGTGGAAATTTCCGTACCTGATGAAGTGAAGAAAGATAATGCCAAAGTGGATGGAGTGCTTTGTTTTTCCACAAAGACCGATCAGGATGTGCAGAGCGTGCGAGTGGAGTTTATGGAACGATATGATATCGGTGCTGGGGCTCAAAAAAGAGTGACTCGAACCAAAAGAGGATCAGTGGAATTGCCGGGTTTCAATATCAAGGCGAATGAATCAAAAGACGTTTCTTTTTCATTGCCTTTTAGCATCACCATGAGTGTGGCTGAAGCGAGTGCGAAAGACCTGGAAGCGAAAGGCGGGATGCTTGGAGCTTTGGGAAAATTGGGGGCAATGGCGGAAAATTCAAAACAAGGCAATCGTCGTTTTGAAGTGAGTGCGCGTGTTGACGTCAAGGGTTCACTCGGTGCTGGCGCAACAAAAGAAATCAAACTGATTTGACGGTGTGCGTTTCGAGCATCGTAAGGCTTTCATGCAGTCTGCGGAGAGTTTCTTTTTTGCCGATTACACTTGCGATTTCAAATGTGCCGGGAGAAAACTTTTCTCCAGAAAGCGCACAGCGCATGGGCCAGAGCAGTTGGCCGTTTTTCCAGCCGAGATTTTGCGCGAGAGTTATCAACTTGTTCTGTAAATTTTCAATTGTGTATTCCTCTTCAGGTATGGTTTCGAGAATTTTGATTCCTTCTTCAATGGCCTGTTTTGCGCCTTCGATATCAACTTTCATTTTTTCATGAGGGAATAAGTCCGCGGTATATGCGGGCAGAGAAAAATATACTCGAATCAATCCGCCTATCTCCGAAAGCACTTTCAGACGATTTCTTATATCGGGCAGGGCGCGTTGTAAGATTTTTGCGTTGGGATTTTTTTCCCAAAATTCTTCTTTTTCCAAATAGGGAAGAAGGTAGCCGATTAATTTGTCGTCGGGTAGTTCTTTGATATAGTGCGTGTTGATCCACTCGAATTTTTGAAGGTCGAAGACGGCACCGGATTTTTGGACGCGTGCAAACGAGAATTTTTCTATCAATTCTTCCAGCGAGTAAATTTCTTTGTCGCTTTTTTCTTCATGCCAACCGAGTAAGGCGATGAAATTCAGGATCGCGGGTTTCAAGTATCCTTTCGCCAGATAATCTTCCACATTTACGTCACCCTGGCGTTTGGAGAGTTTGCTTTTATCCGGGTTTAGGAGCAGGGGAAGATGTGCGAATTCCGGCGCTTGCCATCCGAATGCGTCGTAGAGCGCCACGTGTTTAGGCGCACTTGGGAGCCATTCTTCGCCTCTTATAACGTGACTTATTTCCATCAAATGATCGTCAACCACTACGGCGAGGTGATAGGTCGGGAATCCGTCTGATTTCATAAGCACATGATCATCTAGTGTGTTCGAATCAAATTCCATTCTATCTCGGATGAGGTCGTTGAAGACGATCTTGGTATCGAGAGGTATGGCTTGTCGTATGATATATGGCATTTTCGCCGCGAGATTTTTCTCAATATCTTCTTTCGGAAGAGTGCGACAGTGATGGTCGTACATCGGCGCAAGTTTACGTTTTGTCTGATTTTCACGCAGTTCGTCCAGGCGTTCTTTCGTACAAAAACAATAATACGCTCCTCTTTTTTTTATCAGTTCATCCGCGTATTTTTTGTAAATATCCAATCTTTGCGATTGAATGTATGGCCCTACCGGTCCTCCTTTATCCGGTCCTTCATCATAATCTATGCCCATTTCCTGCAAGATGGATTGGAGGTGCTCGGTGGCTCCCGGGACAAGCCGCTCCTGATCGGTATCTTCTATGCGAAGGAGCATTTTGCCATTCTGCTGTCGTGCGAAAAGATACGCATATAATGCGGTGCGCAGACCTCCCACGTGTAGAAAACCTGTAGGTGAGGGCGCGAATCTGGTACGAATTTGTTTTTGAGTCATATGTAGTTTATGTATCGGTAGTATATAAGATGATTTGAGTTTTGCAATATGGTGGTGATATAGTACAATACCTCATGTATCATCTTGGCTATGGCAAAAAGAAAAATGATTTCGCGGTCTCGTGCAAGTGAGAGGTTGCGGAGAACAAATAAAAATACCACGGGAGCGCCGATGCGGCTCGAACTTAAGGAGCGCGTAAAGGCGGAGATTTGGGCGGTGGTGTACCTTTCGGCGGGTATTCTCACTTTTTTGAGTATTACTTCCAAGCTCGGTATCATAGGAGATGTGGTGGTGAATTTTCTTAAACCGATTTTTGGATGGGGGATTTATGCCTTGCCGGTAGTTCTTTTTGGGATTTCACTTTCTCTTTTCTTTGTGGAACGTGTGAAATTGGGAATGACCAAGATGTTCGGTCTTGCGCTTCTTTTCGCTTCCGTGCTGGGGTTTATGCATCTTGCGGTACCTATGGAGGAAATTTTTGAATACGCCAAGCAGGGAACGTACGGAGGGTATATCGGGTTTGTGGTGAGTTTCTTGCTCCAATCCGTACTTGGGAAGGCGGGGGCATATATTGTGATGATCTCTTCATTTATTATTTCGTTTTTGATTATTTTTGAATTTTCAATTTCGGATGTTCTTCGGGCATTAAAGCCAGAATTGCCACTCCGTGTGGAAAAATTGAAAGGTGCAGAAAGGAAGAGTGGAGTGGTGACGATGGATGAAAATGAAGAAATGGATATCAATATTATTGCGCCAAAATCGCTCGATCTGCTCACGGTTTCGAAGGAGGCCGAGGAGCTGATGAAGAGTGAGATGGATGGGGAAGATGAGAATGGGGAGGGAGAGGGAGCCACTTCTCCCGCCCACCGCCACGGTGGGGCAGGCAGGGCGGGATCAGCGCTTGAAGTGGACGATATTTTTCTTCGTCCTTATGAAGCTACCGATGAGGAGCAAGGTGATGAAGATATTGATGCCGATATGCCTCCTTCTACATTTGCAACCGATGTGGTGATACATGAAGATGAGCCTTATGCGCCTATTGCTTGGGAATATCCATCGCTTGATTTATTGGAAGTAAATGAAGAGGGTGTGACGGTGGACGAAGAGGCGCTGAAGAGAGATGCGGATAATATCAGAAATAAATTGGCTACGTTTGGGATAGAAGTGTCCATGAAGGAAGTGCATGTGGGGCCGACGGTGGTACAGTATACGCTTAAGCCTCACGATGCGGTGAAATTGTCAAAAATTACATCCTTGAAACAGGATATTGCGCTTGCGCTTGCCGCGAGATCAATACGTATCGAAGCGCCGATTCCGGGTAAGTCGCTTGTGGGGATAGAGGTGCCAAATGAAAATCGTGCGAGTGTTTTCTTGCGAGAGATGATGGAAACGAAGGAGTATCAGTCGCATTCTTCCAAATTAAAAATTGCCATTGGGCGGGATGTAACTGGCCGTCCTATAATTGGAGATTTGGGTAAGATGCCGCATTTGCTTATAGCCGGTGCAACCGGTTCGGGTAAGTCGGTGGGGATGAACAGTTTCTTGATTTCACTTCTTTATAATAATTCGCCTGAGGAGCTGAAACTGATTTTGGTGGATCCGAAACGCGTTGAACTGACCACTTATAACAATATTCCTCATCTGCTGACGCCGGTGATTATGGATCCGGAGAAGGCGGCGACCTCGCTTAGATGGGCGGTGGCGGAGATGAACAGCCGCTATCAGATTTTCGCGGATAAAGGACATCGCAATATTTATGACTATAACGCCGATACGGATATTATCGTGAAGATGCCGAAGATTGTGATCATTATAGACGAGCTTGCGGATTTGATGATGGCTTCGGGCAGAGAGGTGGAGGCTTCGATCTGTCGTATTGCGCAGATGGCGCGCGCAGTTGGGATGCATCTGATCATTGCGACTCAGAGGCCTTCCGTGGATGTCATCACCGGTCTTATCAAGGCGAATATTCCCGCGCGTATTGCATTTGCGGTGAGTTCGCAGGTGGATTCCAGGACGATTATCGATGGCGCGGGTGCGGAAGATCTGCTTGGCCAAGGGGATATGTTGTACCTGCCGGGCAATATGGGCAAGCCGACACGTGTGCAGGGTATTTATATCTCGTCGAAGGAAATCAAACGTGTGACCGATCGTATTAAACTCACTCTTGCGCCGGATTATCTTGATGAAATTACCTCTCGTCAAACCTCACAATTGAAAGTGAACGGGGTGCCCGGTGGAGTGGATAGCACGGATGACGAGATGTATCAGGATGCCGTGGAAGTAGTCCGTCAAACCAAGAAGGCTTCCGCTTCATTTCTTCAACGCCGTCTCAGTATTGGCTACAATCGTGCCGCACGATTGATTGAGCTCATGGAAGAACAGGGGTTGGTCGGCCCTCAGGAGAATGCCGGTAAGTCGAGAGATGTGAGGATGTAGAAAAAAACAAATAGAGCTTTACAGGTAATAAGGATGATGTATAATATGTTCTTGTCAATTTTGGTAAATTCTGACCTCAAATGCAACTTTTTTTGTTAGGGTCGGAGTTAATGATAC
>CAYHQD010000006.1:16956-21657 GCA_964358905.1 uncultured Candidatus Peribacteria bacterium | reverse complement strand
CCGACGATCCGCAAGGCCGTGCTGACCGCCGTCAACGACCCGGACCTCACGCGGGCCGAGGCAAGGGAACTCCTCACCGACTGCCGCCGCATCATCGAGATCAAGCGGTTGCTGGGCGGCGTGCCCCTGCTGCCAGCGCGGCGCACCGCCCTCGAGGAAGAGCTCGCCTACGATGAAACACTCGAGTACTCACTTACCGCAAATGTCAACAACACCTACACATATTCGATGGCCGTCCCTGAAGAATTCCGCGAGATAGCCGGAGATTCATTTGACTTCCACTTCGGACTGGACAATGGATATCTCTTCTTCTCCACCGCCGGCGACAAAGCGGTAGCCGCCAAGGCGGGATCTTCGACTGGAAAAACTTATGCGAACGGTGACGTACTTTCCCAACGTTTCGGGAGCTCAAATCGTACGTACGGCTTATTTCACCTGGATTTCAAGGCAATTTATACGGCTGTAAGTGATGCACTTGGCACATTCGCAGGAACTACATCGACATCTGATACAGAGTCGAATGATGCGCTTCGCGTTCTTGGCGCACTAGACACGCTCACCATCAAATCTCTCGCTGAGGATGACAATGCTACCACCGACCTCACTCTGACCTTACAGGAGGGCGTTACGTTGGAAAAACTTATAAATAACAGTATGAGTTTATGGGACCGCGATGACTACTATGAGGATTATGTAGGTAGTGGTGAGCTCGATGAATTCTCTCAATGTCTCACCGACAATGGAGCGATTATGTATGGCGCAGACTGGTGCTCTCATTGTACGGAGCAAAAAGAACTCTTCGGCGACTCATTCCGATATATCGACTATGTCGAGTGCGATGCCGATCCCGACGCATGCACCGCGGAAGATATTACCGGATATCCCACGTGGAAAAAACTCGATGGCGACCGTGCAACCGAGGTGGGCTACGGCAAACTGCCACTCGATGTCCTCGGCGAAAAGTTTGGGTGTGCACTTCCTTAAGCACCGAGTAGGTATGGTATAGCCAAGAACTAACCCTTATTCTCATGACACTGAAAAAAGAGGGGGCTGGCTTTACAAAATCGGAGGAAGGCGTATCGTGCTCATCCGTACAAGGAATAATGTAACGTATTTTTTATAAACCTATATGGCGAGACCAATGGCATATGAAAAGACGGGAAATCGATCGAAGCTTCAGGAAGAGCTTCTGAAAAATCTCGATGCCGCCGCGCATGCGCTTGTATCAAGCATGGATAGTCTTGCAAAGAAAATCCACACCGAAGCGGAAGTGGAAATTGTGGATTTACACAGAAGCGCGAGTGGACGCCCTGCCGCAGAGGAAATGTTTGGACAAACTGTCCGATGTGTACGCTTCGGGTATATTGAAATGAGAATGGGAGAAAGTTATTTTGAATCGATCTGTACAAAACTCCCGCCATTCCTTGGGGAGAAACTTAAACAGATGAACGAATTTGACGCTCAATTTCTTCTTTCACATGTGGTCGAATATTCCAAACTGAAAAGCCTGTTACAGCGTTTCATTAATTCTGCGGAAACGGAAAGTGATTTGGATTTTCTTTCACTCATAAAAACCAATTTGCCACCAAATATTACTCATTATAAAAAGATAGAAGCCTGTACGGTCAATAATGCACCGGCTAATAAGAAAAGATTAACAGGATCCCTTCCCGAATATGCATTTGAACCGCCTCCGTCTCGCCCGGTGATAGAAGGGTGGGGACAGGCATGTATAGATGCTGGGAGAATTGAGGTTGATGCCGCTGTACGTCTCACGCCTTCGGTACGGTCCTTGCGTGAACAGGTTGGTGCGTTACTTGGACACAGTGAGAAAAAATAACGCCGATTAATCCAAATAATCCTCAAGTTCACGAACATACTCGATTTCATTTGTTCGGCTAGTGTAGTGGAGATTTTTGTCATAGAGTTTTTTGTATTCTTCGATGAGCGGAATGACCTGCGCTTTGAATGCGGCTTTTTCTTCCGGGGTGGCGGCTGAAAGTCCGGTGCGGGCATATCCGAGGTAGTGCTGAAAAGTGTTTTTTGGATTGCGTGAAATAGCTTCTCGATAAAATAGTGCGGCCTCACCACTGCGACCTTCGCTTTCTGCAATCATCGCCAGTCTTATATAAGACTCGATATCATAGGGATTTTTCTGAAGTTGCATACCGAGAAGAATTTTCCTCAGTGAGGGGAAACGCTTCGCGTAATCGTCAAGACGAAGCAGCTGCCAGCGAGGGAGTATTGGGTTGAAGCGATCCAGGTACGCGGTTATTTCTCCTTTATCAAACATCGCGTGATATTGGCGAGAGTCGCGGATGAGGAGGAGACCGGAGATGAAAATAAAGGCGATAAGGGAAAAACTGAAGAGGAATACAAGGATGCGCGAGAGTACTCGCGTGGGATTTAATTGTGAAATCTCAGTTGTATTTTGGTCCGCACTTCGCGTGGCGATCAGTGTCAGTAAAAACCAGAATAAAAATAGATTTGAAATAAAATTCAGATTATAATCCACCATGGAATGCGCGAGCGCGCCGATAAGTCCGATCCAAGCTACTTTTTTTATGAGCGATGTTTTTGCGCTGAATGGATTTTCATACAGAAAAAGGATGAGCAGAAAAAGAAGGAAAAACAGCGCGGCGGGTACGCCGCGCTCAACCCCATACTTAAGAAGCACATTATGCGGATGATCCGAAATCGAGAGAAATCCTTTCTGCACTTGCGGATACACCCATTTGAAACTCGAAGGGCCGTATCCGAGGAGCGTCTCCCGCTTCATCAATTCCAACGAACCCGTGAAAAATTCTTTTCTTTCGCTGAACGAAGCTCCACCGGTCGTATCGCTAAACGCGAGCCGCTCCACCACCCCCACCTCTTTTTCCGATATATTTTCCTTTATATTTTGCAGAAGAAAAAACGTCCCCCATGCGATCAAAATCATCGCCCCGACCACTGCTATTTTTTTCAAAAACACACCCGTTCTCAATACCACACCAGTGCCAAAAATATATGAACGCAAAATCAGTGCTCCCACAATTAATTCAACCACAAACGCTATCATCCCCGCCCGCGAGAGACTCAGTGCGAAAACACCGATAGCAATTCCAACGAGTATCACCGCAACAGTCATAGGCAACGAATATGTTTTTTCCGCCCCGCCTAGACCTGATACTCGCTCCTCCATGGACAGCTTCATCATATATTTGGGTTTTTCGCTCGACAAATGGAAAGGGGAAGCTGATGAGGGCGCGGGAAGTCGCACTAAAGTGCGTAGCCCATACACATACAACGGAAACGCCATCAGAAAAAAGAACGCAAACGCATTCGGCCACGCATCCGCCTTTATCTCGGGATTAAAAAACATTCCGAAAAATCGCCCGTGATCGGTGATAAAGTATCCATATATACCAATGGCGATATGCAACAACATAAGTACGATGACAAAACGCGGAAGATAAATTTCGAGCAGTGATTTTTCCTCATGCGTGGTACTGAAATACAAGAAAATCAACAGCGCGCCCCACTCCACAAAAATCTCCGCGAATCCGAATGTCTTCACATCCCCATATAGAAAAGAAACCAGCGACCATGCCACAAACATAAAAAGCAAGAATACGTATATACTACGCGGCCCTTTGAAAAGCGCCTCGCCACTCCTCCATTTACGCACCGCAGTCCTCATCCATCCCACCAGGCATCCGAGTGCAACCAACCCTACGACACCCAACACAGGAGAAAATCGCTCGACCAAATCGTACTTATTTGCGAGCGGAAAAAAATGCGCCACTACAACCAAGCCACACACACTCCATAAAAATATCCGATTAAAATTCCTCAAAAATAATATTTCATTTTACCATCAATATTATACCTAAATTTCTATGGTTTACCAGTAATTTTATACCTAAATTTCTATGGTCGGTGACCATTTTCGTTTTTCATATTCACTTTGTGAGATAATTTTGATTCACTATAATTGTAAAATCTCATTTCATGCAACCATTTCATAAAGACTCAAATACGGGGAAGTCGCACTCGCTTCGCTCGTGCGTTGTAATCCTCGACTTCGGAAGTCAGTTCGCGCATTTGCTCGCAAATCGCATTCGCAGGCTCGGTGTATATAGCGAAATACGTGACGCTACGGCGTCAGCCGCTTCTCTAAAATCCGGCAATTACAAAGGTATCATACTTTCCGGCGGACCGGCATCGGTCAACGATCCCGCATCCCCCAAGCTCGATCCTGAAATATTTAAACTGGGCATACCTATTCTCGGAGTCTGCTATGGGCATCAGATCATCATGCACGCACTCGGAGGAGTGGTGACAAAAGGAACGGTAGGAGAATATGGCCCCGTACAATTCACCGTAGATGAAAACGCAGGAGTACTTTCGAAGCTTGAAACCGGCACCACCTACCCCGTATACGCCAGCCACTTCGATGTAGTCAGTGCCGTACCGGAAGGCTTCAAAGTCATAGGACACACCAGTGATGATAATTTCTGCGCAACATACAATGAAGCGAGAAAAATATATACGGTGCAATTTCATCCTGAAGTATCGCACTCGGCCTGCGGAATGGATATCCTCGATCGGTTTATAGAAATCACCGGGGCGAAAAGGGAGTGGAATATGGAACGATTTATCGAGGAAGAAATGTCCGCGATTGTTAAAAAAGTGGGCGACAATAAAGTGTTTCTACTC